>JBBDJK010000153.1:0-12738 GCA_040879905.1 Balneolaceae bacterium
TAACGTATGAATATAACCCAAGCCATATACGTAACCAAAAGAAGTTATTCACATTTAATAGTGGAAAACTTTATGATATGATATTATAAACCATTATAAATCAATCGTTTATAATTCTAATACCCATTGATTATCGTCTGCTTCCGGTTAATTGCAGGTTTTGTCTGGCGGTTGCAGACTGCATTGGATTTGTTACCGGTGTCAATTTTTCAAGACTTAGTCTGTAAATAGAATCAATAGATGCCGATTCTGAACCTGTGTAATATCCATCCTGAAAGTGAATAACTTCATTATGATCTACCCATGGTGTAACTTTCTCCACGTTCATAGAATTTTGATTGCCGGTAGTTTGGTAAATGAATTGATCCCCCCCAACTACTGCTGAATCCGCACCGTCAAGGTTTGTTGATTCGTTACCATCCATCAGTAACAATCCAGTAGTTAAACCGAGAATTATGACAGCCGCTGCACTGTAGATAAATAATTTTCCCGGCTTGTAGTTATCTCTTCTTAATTTATTCTGATTCAGTTTCGAATAAAGGGCGTCAACAACCTCTTTTGGCGGGTCAACCGGTTTCAATTCCTGAAGTCTTTCAGACACTTTTTTAAGAGACTCTACTTCAATAAGTAGATTGCTGTCAATTTCCAGATCCCTTTCAAACTCAAGTTTTTCAGCGGGATCCATCTCATCATATAAATAAGCTAAACTTCGATTTTCTCTATCACTCATAAATTTTTTGATTCCTTCTCATGTTCTTCATCGAACATTTTACGAAGATTGATCAAAGCATATCGCATTCTGCCAAGGGCTGTATTAATTGACACATCTGTAAGTTCAGCTATCTCCTTAAATGGCATTTCATAATAGTGACGCAACATGACAACCGTTCTCTGCTCTTCAGGCAGATTTGAAATATGCCTTAATAAACTGGAAGTAGACTCATCAAGCTCAAGCTTTTCTTGTTGCCCAACGGCATCTTCATCCGGTAATCTTTCGTAAAAGTCGGTTTTTGATTCATCATCATATGAGCCTTTAACGTCGACAAATCGTTTTTGTTTTCTGATGTGATCAATTGTTGCATTATGAGCAATTCTCATCACCCAGGCAATCCATTTACCCTGTTCATTGTAGGTATCATCCATCTTGGTGATCACCTTGGTAAATGTTTCCTGAAAGATGTCATTCGCCGTTTCACGGTTTTGAATCATGCTGAAAATATAAGAATATATCTTCGCCTGATGGCGATTCATCAACTCACGAAATGCAAGCTGGTCATCTTTTTTCCGAAATAGATGGACCAGGTCTTTATCATCCATCTGTTCGTAGTTTTTCGGTATGTGATCTGAGTTATTAAGTCTCATATTAGTCTCTATTATATAAATACCCTGGTTATTATCAAAACATTTTGAATCAATCCATCATTCATTTGATATACGTAATGATCAACTTTATTGATGGCGATTCACTGTGCAATTCTCTGTACGTGTGAGAAAGACTCCTGTTTCAAACATTACAACTAATAATGTAACACGGGACTGGTTGATGTTCTATAACATCTTCATGTTAGTTTTATAACAAACTTATCCCCTGAAATAGCTGTATACGGCCATTCCGGTTTTTTTACCTAAAAACTCCTGAAGTGTTTCAAGGCTGCTCTCTTTAATTTTTTTTACAGATCCATACTCCTTTAACAACGCCTCAGCTTTCTTTTGACCGATACCTTCTATATGGGTTAATTCTGTCTGGAGTGTTCTTCCTGAACGCTTTTTTCTGTGGTAGGTAATTGCAAATCGATGTGCTTCATCACGGGCCATCTGAAGTAACTTTAAAGAGGGAGAGGTCTTAGGGATCATAACCGGATCTGATTTCCCCGGCAAAAAAACTTCTTCAAGCCGTTTTGCAAGACCTGCAACATCGGAATTCCCTAAGTAATCGATCTCCTGAAGCGCTTCTAATGCAGCGCTTAATTGACCTTTTCCCCCATCTACCAGGATAAGATCGGGTGGTTGCAATTTATCCTTTTTTAATCTGCTGTATCTGCGTCTGATAATCTCTTTCATAGAAGCATAGTCATCAGGCCCCTGAACGGTTTTAATAGCAAATCTTTTGTACTCACTTTTTCTCGGTTTTGCATCTACAAATGTAACCATCGATGCAACAGGATCCGTGCCCATGGTATTTGAATTATCGAAACATTCAATTCTTCTGGGTAGCCTTTCCAGATGCAGATACTCTTTCAAATCTTTAACAGACTTTGGAATACGATCTTTCTCTGCTTTTTGCACTTCAATAAGCCTCTCACCCAATTTGTGTCGGGCGTTGGACACTGCCATGTTCACTAACTGTCTCTTCTCTCCTATTTTGGGAACAAGTACCGGTACTTTTTTTCCATGTTTTTCCCATAAATATTCTCTTAAAGGTTCATCATCATCCATTTCAACACTCAAATAAACCTCATCCGGAGTTGCAGAACCAATGGCGTTATAGGATCCTGTATAGTAATCCTCAACAAAAGATTGCATCATGGTTTCCGGGCTTAAATCATCAATATTTTTAAGAAATCGATGAAATTTACCGATTAATTTCCCCTCTCTGATTCGAAAAATAACCCCACATGCTTCTCCCAACTCTCTGTCAATATCTAAAGCAAACAGGTCTCTATCCACCTTTTTGCTATCAACAATCTTCATTTTCTGGCTGTACTTCCGGAGGGATATCAAACTGTCGCGTAACTTAGCAGCATCTTCAAATGCCAATGCCTGTGAAGCAATCTCCATCTCTTCCTTGATCTCTTTCATCAGGCCTTCTGTTTTGCCTGTCAGTAGCCTTTCAACTTTTGCAATTGTTTCCCGGTATCGATCAGAATCCCAATCACCTGAACAGTTTTGCAGATAATCATCAAAACAAGAGTGCCATTTTGGGGCTCCCCGAGTTTTATCGATCATTTTCGGTGAAACGGCACAAGTACAAAGATCAAACGTTTTACGAATTGTTTCAAGCATTCGTCTCATATGGCCAACATGATCATATGGGCCAAAATATCGGCTGCCATCATTTTCTACTGTTCTGGTGGGATAAACCCTGGGTTTTACTCCGCTCGTTACGCAAATGTAGGGATATGATTTATCATCCCTGTACATGATATTGTACCTGGGTTGATGACGTTTGATCAGATGGTTCTCTAAAATCAACGCTTCAGCTTCAGAGTCAGTCACGATGATCTCAAGATCGTCAATCTTGCTAACCATCAATCGAATGCGCCCGTCGTGATTTTTTGAATCCTGAAAGTATGAACGCACTCGATTCTTAAGGCGTTTAGCCTTACCCACATATAGATAACGACCACT
Source organism: Balneolaceae bacterium (assembly GCA_040879905.1). GTDB lineage: Bacteria > Bacteroidota > Rhodothermia > Balneolales > Balneolaceae > Rhodohalobacter. Next base: position 3,349 of record JBBDJK010000153.1, read on the forward strand.
TTTATCCTTAAACTGATACACTCCGGGACTCAAGGGTAAGTTTGTTACTTTTTCTTCTAATGAAATCGACATCATTTATTGATATGTTTAAACTGCAACGATAATAAGATGTGGGACAAAATAAAATCTAATGCATCATAATCATACACAGAATCTATGAAAACCACCGGAACTCAACCTGATTTGGAGATTCTTTTTGAAGACAATCATCTGATTGCAGTGGTTAAACCAAACGGATTGTTGTCTCAAGAAGATATCACAGGTGAACCGGATGTTCTATCACTTTGTAAAAACTATCTCAAAAAAGAGTACAATAAACCCGGTAATGTTTACCTGGGGCTTCTACATAGACTTGATAAACCGGTTTCCGGAGTGATGTTATTGGCAAAAACATCCAAAGCAGCATCCCGTATTAGTGAACAGATTCGGAAAAGAAAAGTCAAAAAAAGTTATTTGGCTGTGGTTAGCGGCATCACCCCTGCAAATGGCATTTTAACTCACTATCTGCTCAAAGATAAAAGCACTAACAAAGTTAAAATTGTTCATTCCGAAATAAAAGGGGCAAAAAAAGCTGAATTAATTTATCATACCATTGAAACGTCTCAGGGTTTATCTTTATTAAAAATTTCACTCATTACCGGAAGGGCTCACCAGATCAGAGTACAACTATCAGAAGAAGGTTTTCCAATATTGGGCGATCATAAATATGGAGATGGAAAATTTGATGAAATAGCCCTTCATGCACATATTTTTGAAGTCGAACATCCCACTCTCAAAAAACCGATAATTTTTGAGTCCAAACCTCCCCGTAATACATCCTGGGCCCATTTCAGCAAATCAAATATTTTGTAACAGAGGAACAGTCAATGTGTTAGTTCAACTGGCAAGAATCTGAAGTGTTCAGACCCTGGTTGAATGTTTCCATTTTTAATTATGTTTTTATGTTAATAATTGGAATAAAATCATCTGTGTATCATTTATATATATAACGAATGATAAATTGTATCCCTTGAATACCCAATGAATGAACTAACAAATAAAGAGGCGTTGCAGTTACTGCCGGCCGTAGTTGATAATGAGGCAACTATAGAGGAGAAAAATGCTTTTCTAAGGTATATTGATAGGGATACAAAATTAGAAAAGGAGTATAATGATGCTCTATTCATAAAAAAGTTACTATCAGAGAGATACAAAAAAGTAAAGGCTCCGGAGTACCTGAAAAGAAAAATTCAGGAAACGATTGAACAACTTAAAGAACCGGACTCAGTTGAGGATCAAACCAATTCCAATTTGACCGATCTTAAGACAAACCACACTATTCTAACAACTTCAAAGAATTCATCAAGTCAAAGAAAAACACATTTTTTTACCCGTTACTTATCAGCAGCAGCCGTCCTATTACTGATCACTTTAACGATCTTAGGACTATTGGATCGAGCTATACCGTCCATTTCAGATCCGCTGGATGTTATTGTAGAAAATGTGACTGTACAGCACTTTATCAATTCAGGTGGAGAGTTGATTGATCCCCAATTCAGTACATCTTCCCGTAGTGATGCGGAACAGTATCTATTCGATCATTTTGGCATAACGATGACAATACCGGCCATTAACGGTGCTGATTTTAGAGGGATCGTCATGTCTGAATTTGTGGATAATTTTCAAACTCCACTCTTGGAATATAGTCAGAATGAAATGGGTGAAACGATTTACCTTTTTGCCTTTGATATGGATCAGGTTTCGAAACATGAGTATCTAATACGCCATAAAGATGCTGCTGAATCTTGTATTACCCAAGAAGATTTTTTCGTGGCAGAAATTGAAAATTATCATGTCGTCTCATGGCTTTGGAATAATGTGTGGTATACGGCTATTTCAAACCACAATGGTTATGATCTTGCAACTTTGGTTGAACCCCTCAACTATTCTCCATAATCACTTTTTTGATCCGTTTTTTTAAAAGATTAAAATCAGAATTCTATTTGCGGTACTGATTGTCTATTTTTCATTGTTGTAAATGAATACTGACCATTTTGTGTCAGTTTTTTTAACAAAGTCAGAGTAATTAAAAAAAGATGGTCTTCATAGTGATGGGTGTTTCCGGATGCGGTAAAACAACGGTTGGACAGTTGTTGGCTAAAGAGATCAATATTCCTTTTTATGATGCAGATGATTTTCATCCAAAAGACAATGTTGAAAAGATGCAAAATGGTTTGCCTCTTAATGATGATGACCGGAAACCATGGCTCACATTGTTAGCAAAAAATATTTCTGATTGGAATAAATCAGGTGGAGCTGTCTTAGCTTGTTCTGCCCTGAAAAAAAGTTATAGGTACCTCCTTAAAACCGGGTCCGACTCCCCTGAATTATCGAAACAAGTACGTTTTATTTACTTGAAGGGTTCAAAAGAGTTGATCTATAAGCGGCTATTGAATCGTAGTCATCACTATATGCCACCTGATCTTTTGGAATCCCAATTCCGGGATCTTGAAGAACCTCATGACGCTTTATATGTTCAAATTGATCAGGAACCCCAAAAAATTGTTCATGACATAATAGATCATCTTGAAGAATCAAAGAGCAACCCACATAGTCAATTAGAATGAAGATTTCCGGATTTATTATTTGTTGATCGTTCAATATTAGTTCCAACTATTTATGTGACTTTACATTACTTAATTAAATCATTTAAACTCTATGAGCAGCAGTCAAATTGGTATCTACGGCCTCGGGGTTATGGGACGTAACTTAGCTTTAAACTTTGAAAGTAAAGGATACACGGTATCCATATATAATCGTGATGCACCGGGCGAAAAATTTGTAGTTGATGAATTTATAGCATTTGAAGGGTTGGGGAAAAAGTTTTATGGCGCACCTACGGTCGAAAAATTTGTGCAATCACTGGAATCTCCTCGTAAAATTTTGATGATGGTCAAAGCCGGGGATCCTGTGGATATGGTCATTGAAGAACTATTGCCATATCTGGATGAAAATGACATTCTGATTGATGGAGGTAATTCCAATTACACAGATTCGACCAGACGGGTTAAATACCTGAATGAGAAAAATATATTATTTGTGGGTATGGGGGTATCCGGCGGAGAGGAAGGCGCCAGAAACGGTCCATCGCTGATGCCGGGTGGTAATAAAAAAGCATGGAAAGAGATTGAACCCATGTTGAAAGCAATCGCTGCCAAAGCATTTGATGGTTCACCTTGCTGTGCCTGGATGGGAGATGAAGGCGCCGGTCATCTTGTAAAAATGATTCATAATGGCATTGAATATGCAGATATGCAGATGATCTCAGAAGCATATCACATCATGAAATCACTTTTGGGCATGAATTCCAATAAAATGGCCAAAACTTTCTCTGAGTGGACAGAAACGGAACTTGATAGTTATCTTATCGAAATTACTTCTGAAATTTTGTTAGTAAAAGACCATGACGGGTTTCCATTGGTTGATAAAATTTTAGATGCTGCCGGACAAAAAGGAACCGGTAAATGGACAGCCATTAGTAGTCTGGAACTGGGTATTCCGCTTCCTGTTATTACCCAGGCGGTATATGCCCGTTTTTCATCCTCAATGACAGAATTGAGAAGAGAGTGTGCAAATCGAGTCAAAAATCCTGCACTCTATTCAGAAAATGACCGTGAAAGGGTACTACATTCGCTTGCACAAGCCCTGTATGCTTCCCGAATGGTAGCCTATGCTGAAGGGTTTCATTTGATATCGGAAACGGGTAAAGCATATAAATGGAATATTGACACAGCTTCAATTGCACAAATCTGGCAAGGGGGCTGTATCATTCGGTCTGAGTTATTAAAAGAGATCCAAAAGGCGTATGTAACTGACATCACATTAAAACATCTGTTTCTTTCAGCTTTTTATACGTCTACTTTTGGAAAATTGATAGACGGTTGGCGCAGTACAGTTGCACTGGCAATTAAAGAGGGAATACCCATACCTGCCATGAGTGCCGCAATTTCACAGTTTGATACTCTTAGAAGTGAGAAACTACCAGCTAATTTGATTCAGGCTCAACGAGACTATTTTGGTGCCCACACTTATGAACGAACGGATCGTTTACGCGGAAAATTCTTTCATACAGAGTGGATCAATAAGAATGATAACTAACATGCAGAATTCATGATTATGGGTAAATAGGGTTGTAATCTCAAACATGTGATGAGCTATCAGCTATCAGCTATCAGCTATCAGCTATCAGCTATCAGCTATCAGCTATAAAAAATTATGATTTATAATTGAATGTATCTATTTGATTAAGTTCTGTTTGATACCTGTTTAGTTGGTTAGGGGATGCCATTTCCTGTTAAATGCCCGTCTGTTCATCTTATTCTCTGAACAACTTTTTATATTGGATTCTGGTCGGTTGGTCTTCGTTAATTCCAAGCCGTTGTCTGCGGTTCTCTTCATATTCCTGATAATTTCCTTCAAACCAGTAAACCTGACTGTTTCCCTCGAAAGCGAGGATATGCGTGGCTACCCTATCCAAAAACCATCTATCGTGAGAGATGACAACCACACAACCTGCAAACTCAAGCATTGCTTCTTCAAGTGCCCTTAGAGTATTGATATCCAGATCATTTGTCGGTTCATCAAGCAATAGTACATTTGCCCCTTGTTTTAACATTTTTGCCAGATGTACTCTATTTCGTTCGCCACCTGAGATCTCATTCACCTTTTTCTGTTGATCACTTCCACTAAAGTTGAAACGCGCTACATAAGCACGGGAATTTACATCTCTGTTTCCAAGTTTTATTAACTCTTGTCCCCCCGAAATCTCCTCCCATATTGTCTTATTAGAATCCAATGGCCGTTTTTGGTCAACATATCCCAATTCTACAGTATCTCCTACTGTGATCGTTCCACTATCTGCAGTTTCTTCACCGGTAATCATTTTGAACAATGTGGTTTTACCTGCACCATTTGGACCTATAACACCTACAATTCCACCGGGTGGTAACCTGAAATCCATGTCTTCAAACAGGAGTTTATCATCGTATCCCTTTGCAACATTCTCCGCAACAATTACTTTATCGCCCAGCCGCGGTCCGGCCGGAATAAATATTTCCATCTCATCTCTGCGTTTCTGATAATCTTCAGATAGCATCTCTTCATAAGCGTTTATACGTGCTTTACTCTTGGCTCGCCTGCCCTTCGGATTTTGCCGAATCCACTCTAACTCTTGTTGAAGTGTTTTTTGACGCTTTGATTCTTGTTTCTCTTCCTGTTTTAGCCTTGCACTCTTTTGCTCCAGCCATGATGAGTAATTCCCTTTAAAAGGAATTCCCTCCCCTCTATCCAGTTCAAGGATCCATCCTGCTACATTATCCAGAAAATAACGATCGTGAGTGACCGCAATCACTGTGCCTTCATAACGCGCCAAATGTTGTTCCAGCCACCCAACCGACTCAGCATCAAGATGATTTGTTGGTTCATCCAGTAACAGTACATCCGGTTTTTTCAGCAATAACCTGCATAGTGCCACCCTTCTTCGTTCTCCACCCGACAGTACAGAAACAGGAGTATCCGACGGTGGACATCGAAGTGCATCCATAGCTTGTTCAAGTTTAGAGTCGATATCCCAAGCTCCGATACGATCAATCTCTTCCTGTAACTTGGATTGTTTTGCAATCAATGCTTCGAAATCGGCATCCGGATCGCTGAATCCTTCATTGACAGCCTCAAAATCTCTGAGCAGTTTCATCGTATCGTCTACACCTTCCCTGACAATATCGATCACCGTTTTAGAATCGTCCAAATGGGGCTCCTGAGACAGGTACCCAAAAGTAATTCCTTTTTGTCTGGAAATATTTCCAATGTACTCCTCATCCTCGCCTGCAATAATTCGCAACAGAGTACTTTTCCCTGCTCCATTCAGTCCCAATACACCAATTTTTGCGCCGTAAAAGAAAGATAAATAGATATCTTTTAAAACTGTTTTGTTGGGTTTGTAAACTTTACTGACCCCAACCATCGAAAATATAATTTTTTGATCACTCAATTTGTCAGAATATTACTTATTAAACCTATACAGGCATTTTTATTAGAGGGGAAGATAAAAAATAGTTGTCAGGAATTTGTCGGAATAAAGATATTTTTTGCTTTTTTATGAAGCGCATCGGTGAGTTCTTTTCTGTCAGGATAATTGACAGGAACCGGGTCAAAATGGATCGTACAGTCAATGCGATAATTTTGAGCCATTAAAAACAGGTGTTCCAAAAATGTGTGCCTGCCCCCATAGTAACAGACCGATTCGGATGCCGGCAGATCTTTATCAGATGTCCGGTATCGAATCGTTGCTACATATACATTTTTGTTATTCACTGCCGGAACTTCTAAAAGTGGTGATCTGAAGGGTAGTATATTCTCTCCTCCGGATGATGTGCCTTCCGGGAAAAGGACGATACCCTGATGGATATTAATATTTTTAAGAATTTCATCATTTACTCTGACCACATCTCTTTTGGTTTTTCTATCAATAAATACAACTCCTACCCTATAGACCAAAAAACCAAGTATCGGCCATCCTCTCACCTCTTTTTTAGCAACAAATGTACATTTTACAAATAAATAGATCGGTAAGATATCGAGATAAGAAAGGTGATTACATACCAGGAAAAAAGGTGGTTTTGGGGCGGAACCAATCTTATCGACATGAACATTAAAAATCAATGCAGTTCCTTTTGCCCAGGTATTCATATACAGATTTCTCCAGGGCTCATATCGTTTACCCATTATTTTAATGAATCCCAGCCCTATTAGATAAAACAGATAGCTTGAGAGCGTGAACAGAACAAACAAAGTGATCTTTATGAAGGCGAACAGTTTTTTCATTCACTACCCGAAAAACATCCTTCTGGTTCGATCTGATATCGTTTCAATATCCATCAGGATAAAAAAATGATAAATCCCCAACTTGCTGTCATAAGCAGGTTTACTACATATTTTTGTTCCAACATCCAGGTAGTTTCTGAACAACGGGGGTATGTCAACGGGTTCATCCTTAGCCGTCCCATTTGTTTCTATAATCTGATATTCACTCCTAACATTTACTTGAAAATCCGTGTTTACATATCCGTTTTTCAGTAAATGATGATATGTGTTCATTGCAACATCCGGGTTTTTTGTATTCAAGGCTGCAAACCCGAAAAGATACCTTAATTGAAAGTACTGAAGATAAGCCGCCAGTCCTTTCCATAACAGATATAGTACCCTGCCATTTCGATGGTCATGGCTTATACAAACCCTTCCTACTTCGAAAGCCTCTTTAAGGACAGATTCAGAAAGTAACTCTAACTCAAATCTTTTAGCAGTCACAAATCCATTACCCGATTCGGCCTGTTGATATGTTTGAAGCCGGTATGTCCCAATAATGCTGTCCGAATCTTTATCAATCACCAACAAATGATGACATTGATCATCAAAGTCGTCGTAATCAATTTTCCCTTTAAAGTTGAAATTTCTATCAAGTTCCTTACCAAAAACATTATACCTCAAACGTAGAGCCCGCTCCACTTCAGCATCGGTTTCAGCTATCTTAACAAGGTATTTATGATTTTCAATTCCTTGTAAAATGGATTTCTCCAGAATCATACATTTTAATTCTAATTGATATTTAGGTTTTCGTCGTAGCTGTAAATCGAATAGTTTACCCCCCTAATCTGTAATAATGATTATTTAAGTTTAAAAAATATCAAAGTAAAAGCAATTGTTCTTATTATGAACCTGTATATAGTAAAAGGAGCCTTTGAAAAATCTGGAGTTTTGTCCAAGATCAAGGCCAGAGGAGAATTAAAACCGAAGCATATTGGCCATATGTGAGGATTTTAATTCTCTGATAACGCAGAGATTGGACAAAAGAACAGGTTTTTCATAGGCTCCTAAAGATTGTTCATGCAAACCAAATTGATTGAGACAAATATCTTCTTTATGCTCTTTCAAGTTGAAAACGAATCAATTGACAATCATTAAATCAATTTTTTGAATTCAGAAAGTTTATCTAAGCCCTTATTAAAGGATATCAATCTATATGTTATATTTGGCATTACGTTGACATCCATCATGGGAGTATCCAGTATTGCACCTGCTCTCCCATCTATATCCAGATCACTCAATGTTCCAACCGATCAGATTGGATTGTTGATTACATTCTTTACACTACCCGGAATCCTGTTCACACCGATACTTGGGATATTAGCAGATCGATATGGAAGGAAAAGGATCTTAATCCCATCACTTTTCCTTTTTGGCATTGCAGGAACAGCCTGTGCATTTGCTGATAATTTTCATCAATTACTCCTATTTAGATTTTTCCAGGGTATGGGAAGTGCTTCATTGGGTGTAATCAATCTAACTCTGTTGGGGGATCTCTATAATGAACGTGATCGAACAACTGCGCTTGGTTATAATGGCAGCATATTAAGTGTCGGTACAGCACTTTATCCTGCCATTGGTGGTGCCCTTACTATTATTGCATGGAATTACCCTTTCTTTTTGACTCTGGTAGCCATCCCGGTTGGTATATTTGCTGCCACCTCTCTTAAAAGTGCAAAAATTGAAAATTCAGAAAAACTTGCTGTATACTTTAAACAGATCGGCACTGCGCTGAAATCAAAATTTGTAATAGGTCTGTTCACTTCCATGATGTTGACGTTTTTGATGCTCTATGGGGGTTATATAACTTTCTTCACAATACTATTGGATGAACGATTTGAACAGAGTGCATTGGCTATCGGCCTGTTGTTATCCAGTTCATCATTTATCACTGCGTTAACATCATCACAACTGGGTCGGCTTACCCTCAGATTTGATGAGAAGAACCTGATCCTGATCGCCTCACTTTTGTATGGTCTGTTTTTCCTAATTATCCCTGCCATAACGACGGTTTGGGGATTTTTGATACCGATAGCCATTTTTGGTGTAGCTCAGGGGATCAATATACCAAGTGTATTGAATCTGATCACCGGTTATGCACTTAAAGAGTATAGAGCTGCATTTTTATCGATCAATTGGATGATGATGCGGATTGGACAGGCAATTGGCCCATACCTTTTGGGAATCGTATATCTCTACTTTGGAATCGATGGCACGTTTTATGCAACAGCCATGGTAGCTGTGATATCCATAATCGTTGTGATAGTATTGATAAAACCGGGTCAAAAATAATCTTCAATTATCAAATCAAACCGTCGCACATACCACATTTCCCATCTATCTAACTAAGGCAAGTATAGAGTTCTCCGCTCCGGCTTTTCACCTATACAACAGTCAAGATCTCTGCTGCGCACCGACTTTTCACTTTTCACTTATCACTGTTAAACTACCAACGCAACAAATTGATCTTCGTGATATCAACAGATAGGT
>JBBDJK010000154.1:0-2116 GCA_040879905.1 Balneolaceae bacterium
AACTTTTAATGTTGCTTTATGCTAAAACTTGGTCATAAAAATTTAATTGTATACAAAAGATCTATTGAGCTCGTTTCAGAAATATATGTTATAACAAATAGATATCCATCAGAAGAACGATATGGATTGGTAAGTCAATTAAGAAGATCAGCGGTATCGGTACCATCAAATATTGCAGAAGGAGCATCAAGAAAATCTTACAATGAACGAAAAAGATTTTATGAAATTTCAAGATCCTCTTTAGTAGAAATGGACACACAAATTGATTTGTCAATTCATCTAAAATATTTATCACTAAAAGAAACGGTTACAATCGAAAAACTAACAAACGAAATCTTCGCAATGCTATCAAAGATGGTCTAAATTTAAAACCTTCTGCCTTCTGCCTTTTGCGTTTTGCCTAATTAAAAGAAGCAATAAACAACTTTAAAAGCACAACCAAAGAACCATGCAATTAACAAAATCCCTATCCCTGCCCGAACGCCTTGGCCTTGTCAGTTACCGGAATCAGGCGAAATCTGAAATCAAGCCACATATAGTAGTAGATACGGATATTTGTAATTCGGTGTGTCCACACAAGTGTACGACCTATGTTTGTCCGGCCAACTGTTATACAATGGATGAACAGGGTTTGGTCCATTTTCAGGTGGAAGATTGTATCGAGTGCGGAACCTGCATGTATGCCTGTGACCAGGGTGCTGTGGACTGGAACTTCCCGGATCCTGAAATTGGCCGTGGTGTAACCTGGAATTTTGGTTAAACAGCCTCTAATAAGTACCCCAAGATCGAGATCGAGATCGGGAATTTTCAACTGTCCAGGGTCAGTTTCATTCTCTTGCAATGAGCGGAATCATTGACTTGGTTTTAATGTTTTGAATAACATCATTTAACAGATGGTAAGTCTCCGTTAAACTTTTAAAAACTGTGCAACAAACTTCTTGTTTGTCTATGAATTTCCTATCTTTGGAAGCGCTACCAAGAATCACAAATAAGTTAAGAATATAAGAATGAATTTGAATTTGCTTGAACGAACAAACAACATATCCTTTGAACTAACAGAAGATCACCAGATGATTCGCGACAGTGTGCGCGATTTTGTGGAGCGCCATGTGGCCCCCACGGTTATTGAGAGAGATGCCAAAAAAGAATTTCCTCATGAAATTGTAGAGATGCTTGCCGATCAGGGCCTTCTTGGAATCTATCACGAAGAAAAGTATGGAGGTGCCGGATTTGATACGATCAGCTTCTGCCTGGCACTCGAAGAGATCGCTCGCTGGGACGCTTCACTGGCTCTTACTGTAGCATCTCATACTTCTCTGGGAACAGGTCATATCGCACTGGCAGGGAATCACGATCAAAAAATGAAGTATATGCCCGATTTGACATCCGGTAAGAAACTGGCGGCATGGTGCCTCACCGAACCGGGCTCCGGCAGTGACTCCTCCGGTTTAAAAACAATGGCTGTTAGAGAAGGGGATCAATGGATTTTAAATGGGACCAAAACGTTTATCACACAGGGTTCGGTCGGGCATGTCTATGTGGTACTTGCCAAAACAGATCCAACTTTAGGTACAAAGGGGATTAGTGCCTTTATTGTTGAACGTGATTGGGAAGGCGTAAATCCGGGACCTCCCATGCAAAAAATGGGAATGAACACATCCGATACATCTGAAGTGGTTCTTGAAAATGTACATGTACCTTCGGAAAATCTACTGGGTGAATTGGGTATGGGTTTTATCGATACGATGAAAGTGCTGGATGGCGGCCGCATCGGTATTGGTGCAATTTCTGTTGGTGTTGCCCGTGGAGCTTTGGAAGAATCGATGAATTATGCAAAAGAGAGGAAACAGTTTGGGAAACCGATTGGCGACTTTCAGGCAATCGAACATAAGATGGTAAATATGGCTGTTGAGATAGATGCAGCCCGTTTATTGGTGCACCGCGCTGCATGGCATAAGGATCAAAATAAACCATATACCAAAGAGGCTTCGATGGCCAAATTGTTTGCCTCAGAGATGTGTGAACGCGCCACACTTGACGCTGTTCAGATTCATGGCGGGTATGGATATACCAAGGAATATCACGTAGAACGTTTTATGCGCGATATGAAATTGCT
>JBBDJK010000155.1:0-2212 GCA_040879905.1 Balneolaceae bacterium
GGGCAGAGGCTTCCCCAATTAACCAATCTGAACCATTATTTCTGATTGATTCATTAGCAGTCCAGGCGGTTACACCTTTTTCCCATTCTGCTTCAATATTTGCAAAAAAATCAAGTCTTGAACCGACATTTATACTCCCTCGCATTCCAAGGGCATATCCATTGCCACCGTCGTCATAGTGTGTCCAAGCTACTTCCGGTGATAATTGCCAGGGCCTTCTTTCATCGCTCTCAAATTCTAATTCAAACTCTGCACTGAACGGCTGTGCCCAAGGCCCCAATCCACGGGTTTCAAATAGATCATACCCGCCAAAGATGTTATCCAGATTAACTCCAAATCCAAAGGACTGAAAAGATTTGAGAGTCCAGTTTGAACCGGTTCTCAATCCTAAACCAAGATCCAAGCCTTCATCATATGAAACCGACTGTATAATAAATGCATCAGCATCCGCCTGTTGAAACGGTCCAAATGAACCGCCTCCGTTGATTTGATGCTCGACTCGTCCAAAGGCTACATAGTAATTGTTTTGTCGCATCTGACCCAGGTCATTGGGATTAAATTCGTCACTATATACTTGACCTCCAAGAAATCCACTCCATGTACCCTGGCGTTTACTCATAAAAATATTGGTCGCAAATCCTGTTTCATTTTCATCCACCTCTGTCAATATTCTGTGGGAAAAAGTTGCAAACCCCTGAATCCCGTAATTGTTGTCTGCAAACCGAAGATCCCAATCCGTTCCACCGACATAACTTCTCCTTCTCCCATCATCTCCTACTGCAGGACTATCATAAAATGTGAGTATTCCTCCTGCTGAAGAGTAGTCACCTATCTGCTGGCTCATCCGGGCAGCACCGTAATTTCTGGTGGGGTCAAATTCATCTCCTGTAACGGCACCAAGCACACCAAATGAGAGGCCATTTTCAGTCCTGCCGGAAAGTTTTGTTGCTCCAATAATGGGGTCCTGCGCTCCAATTCTTCGGGTATATAACAGTGAACCACGTCCAACTGAGAAATCAAAGATCTCAATTCCTTCCAGAAAAAACGGACGCTGCTCCTGGAAGAATGTTTCAAACGCAGTGAGATTTAAAACAGCCGGATCGGCCTCCACCTGGCCAAAGTCCGGATTTATGGTTGCATCAAGGGTGACATTTGATCCCAGGCCTACTTTAATGTCACCTCCCATATCTATATGACTATTTGTTGATAATTCTCCGGGTACTGTTGGGTTTTCACTCGTATTATAACCGCTTACGACATAGGGGCGAATCTGTATATTAGGCCTCGGTTCTATATTTCTAATATTCTGCAGGAAACCAAATTGAGCCATCAGGTTATCCCGTTCAACCCGGGGTACCAACGGCCACTCGGCAGTTTCACCAAGCCTTGGTATTCTTCTTGTAAAATGAATGCCCCAAGTTTGAATTAAGGTCTTCGGGAAGCGAAGCATACTGTAAGGAATTTGCATTTCGACTACCCATCCTTCATTTGTAATACTCACATCCGAGTACCAAACAGCATCCCAAGAGTCGTCAACGCCGGGAATACCCGGGCCGCCATCAAACCCGCCGGAACTTCGTATGCCGTCATATTGGATTCCTGCGGCATTTACTCCAAATGTATATGCATTTTGCCGGTTAAAATAGGAGTCAAAAGAGACAACAAACCAGTCGGCACGGTTATAATCATCACGTCTGCCTAATGTCTGTTCAATAAGAGAGGGATTATCATCATAAAGCATAGCACCAATATAAATTCCCCCTTCCCCGTAAAGAATGCGGACTTCCGTTTGTTGTGAAGAAGCAGAACCCTCATTTGGTGAATATTGAAAAAAGCCGGTTGCGGCTTCTGCCTGCGACCAGGCTGATTCATCAAGCCGGCCATCAATTTGGATAGAAGTATCTAATTGAAAAGCATTTAGGATTGGGTTATTCTGTGCCAGTGAACGGATTGGATAGAACAAAATACCGGCAATAAATATGCAAAGTAGCCTTCTGCTGTTATTTTGTTTCTGGGGTTTTACCATTTGATTATAATTAATTCTCAAAATTTTTCTATCCTATTTTTTTATTGTTTCAAAAATACACAATAAGTAGTTTTTGTTCTTTAACATTGAATATTTTTACATCTGTGATAACTCTTTTTACAAATGAAACCATTCAGGACAAAATGATCCATGAAATCGAAATCAGGATGATTAATACCGATAAGT
>JBBDJK010000155.1:2312-12551 GCA_040879905.1 Balneolaceae bacterium
ATTCAGGACAAAATGATCCATGAAATCGAAATCAGGATGATTAATACCGATAAGTAAGTGAAAGAAATTGCACACGTATTAGGTTTCAAATATTCCTGTCACTTTACCGGGCTCTTTAATCAGTGTGTGAGCACAAACGGAATGATTACAGAAACCTGAATTAATAGAGATTTTTTCAAGCCGGATTAATCAATCTCTTTCAATAAGTCATTCAAGTCCAGGGCCTTTGTAAACATCTCTAATGAACCGTTTTCGTTTGTTGGCCAAAACTGCATGGTTACTTCAAAACCCAATAAGTCCCGATAAAATTCAAGAGAACGATGAAGATCTGCTACTTTGAGATGAACATGTCCAATGCGTGTTTGGGATGGTGTTTTGTATGATTCCACCGATATTTTCCGTTAGTTTAGAGTACTCATGTGAATTTTCTAAGATTACACCCATACAAACTATGAACAAAGAGATTAAACTCCGGTATCGATCCATCTTGAGCCGTATTGAAGAAGCTTGCCAACGCAGCGGACGGAATCCTTCAGATATTCTTCTGGTAGCTGTAAGTAAAACGAAACCGGATCATGATGTTCAACAATTAATTGATGAAGGTCATATTCATTTTGGAGAAAACAGGGCAAAAGCACTCGAAAAGCGAATGAAATCCATTAACGATGAAACTGTACAATGGCATTTTATCGGTACCCTACAGTCAAATAAAGTGAAATATATGGCTGACAGGGTCCATTGGATACAGTCTGTACATAAAAAAAGTGCCCTGAAAGAGATTGAAAAAAGAGCTAAGGGATTTGATAGAACCATCAATACTCTTATACAAGTTAATATTAGTGATGAAGATCAAAAAAGCGGTTGTGATCCGGCCGATATTGAAGGATTGTTAACCTATGCGCAATCATTAAACCATGTCAAAGTGTGTGGTTTTATGGGAATGGCTACGTTTACAGATGAGCCGGAGCTGGTTAGGCCGGAGTTCCGTATGCTTAAAACACTGCTGAATGAACATCAAGATCTAAACGGTGGAGCCGTTGATTTAAAACACCTTTCCATGGGTATGACGAATGACCTGGAAGTTGCCATTGAAGAGGGGGCTACGATGGTTCGAATCGGAACGGCCATATTCGGTGAACGCAACTATTAATCTGTATGGGTTAGGCATTTTCGTATTTCTATATTCAGTTATACGGATTTTAGCTTCCACCCGTTTTTGTTTTTAATACTTCATACAACTCTGAATCTTTTGTATTTTCAGTAGCCTTGATCATCATCAATAAAAGTTGATATCGCTTGAGTTAAATCATAATTATATATTATAACCGAAAAGAAAGTTTTACGTAAAGAGTTATTATGTCCGGAACTCTCATTGCATTTATAATCCTCACCGCAATAATTGGTGGTTATCTGATTGATTATCAGAAGAATAAATTGAAGTGGCAATCAAATAATGCTGAGAGCAACCAGGATATTAATGAATTACAGAAGCAGTTAGAGAAGGTGACAAAAAGGATTGAAAATCTGGAAGCGATCGTAGCGGATGAATCTTATGGGAAAAAGGATGAATATGACATCCATTTTGATTCAGAACCTGATGAAACTCTCAGATTTCAAAACCAAAAATCAGTAGCACAAAAAGCGAAAGAAAAAGGAGAATAATTATGTTTGGAGAAGAAGCATTCATTGTATCGATTGTATTTGGAAGTGTTGTAGCCATCGTATTCCTCGGCGTTATGGGAAGTATTATTAGTTCCTGGATAAAAAGAGGATCAGGTAAAAACCTCTCTGAAAACAAGGAGTTTTTAAATGCACTAAGAGAATTTAAAGAGAAAACAGATCGAAGGCTATCCAATCTGGAAGCGATTGTAACTGATGAAAAACCGACCAAAACTCAATCAAATACCGGTAAAAAAGAATCACTTGGAAAGGAACAGAAATCCGCAATCCAGATAGAAATAGAAAATGAATCCTCAAAAGAGGATCAGGATCAGGTTAAAAACAGTAAATTGAAGAATATGCTAAATCAATAAATAGCCTTTGTGATCTATACTTAACCATTGTCCAAATAAAGATGATATTTATCAATTCAAGTTTGTTTCCACGTTATGTTGTGTAATTTTTACCCTCTCTAATATTATGACTATGAAATTGACAGCCCTCGAAATCAAACAACAGCAGTTCGAAAAATCAATGCGAGGATACGATCCTTCAGAGGTCCATTCTTATCTCAATCTTTTGGCAACGGAGTGGGAGTATATGGCAGGTAAAATTAGAGAATTGGAAAATCAACTCGACAAGCTGAACGATAAATTGAAACATTATGAACGTGTCGAAGAGGCGCTTCATGAAACCTTGCAAACTGCAAAAAGTTCATCAGAAGAAAAATTAAACAGCGCCAGAAAAGAGGCAAAAAATATCGTTGAAAAAGCTGAACTCGACGCCGAAACCATCTATCAGGAGGCTCATCGAGATCGATGGAGAGTACGACAACATACACTTCAAATCGTCGAAAAACGTGAAGAGATGATCCGAAGCCTCTCATCATTTCTTGAAAACACAAGTAAATCGCTCAATCAATTCAGTGATGACAACCAGTCTCTTTTTTCGCTTCCTGAAATACCGGAAAATGAAGAGCTTCTTAACTCATCATCAAAAACAAAAAAGATAAAGGAAAAGGAAAAGAGAAAAAACTCCGGTAAAAAAGATAAGGATGAAGATTTTACACCGGAACCGGATATTCCCGGAAGTGAAAATATTGATGATATCCTTGATGAAATTGAGTAGTCACTCTTTTACTTCCATTACAGATGACAGATGAATGTCATCCGTTTAAGGATCTCTGAAGCAAACCATTTCCCGCTAACCAAGATCATCGATTACACCACTATTTTTTAATCCAAATTGAATTCAGAATGCAACAAGACTCTATCGAAACAGCCAGAGAAAAGCGAAAGGAAGCCCTTCAATACATCCAATCAAAAACAGCCCTGCGTCCAAACTACCTGCTGATATTAGGAACCGGCCTGGGTCAACTCGCTGATGAGATAGAGATTGAAACGGAAATCCATTACGACGAAATCCCGCATTTTCCCATATCTACAGTAGAAAGTCATGCCGGCAAGTTACTCTTTGGAACACTGGCCGGAAAAGAGGTCGTTGCCATGCAAGGCCGGTTCCACTTCTATGAAGGATATGATATGAAACAAATTGTATTTCCGGTGCGTGTTCTCAAGGAAAATGGTGCAGATACACTTTTGGTCAGTAATGCTTGTGGTGGAATGAACACCAATTATAAGCGTGGTGATATCATGCTTATTTGTGATCACATCAACCTGCTTGGTGATAACCCGTTGATCGGAATAAATGATGAAGAATTGGGTCCGCGTTTTCCGGATATGAGCGATCCATACACCGAACGATTACGTGAAATTGCTCAAAATGTAGCCTTGAGTAATGCAATTGCGATGCATCAGGGAGTCTATGTTGCACTATGCGGACCGATGCTCGAAACAAAAGCCGAATATCGATATCTTCGAATGTTGGGTGCTGATGTTGTGGGAATGAGCACCATACCGGAAGTCATATCAGCCGTGCACATGGGAATGGATGTTTTAGGAATCTCCGCTATCACAGATGAGTGCTTTCCGGATTCTCTTGAACCGGTGGTTATTGAAGATATTCTTGATGCGGCTGCAATGGCAGAGCCAAAAATGACTAAAGTAATTATCGGTGTCTTGGAAAGGCTTTAATGGTAGCTGTTATATGGTATTATAATGGAAAACCGAAACAGCCGTTTAATTACTTTCTGTATATACTGTTTTTCAGTTGGAAAAATTGTATTTTTACCTTGTGTTTATATGAAAATTTTATTTAAATACTGTAACCCTAAATCTACTTATCACATCACTGAATGAGTTCAGACGGTTTTGATGAAGGCCCTGTATGGAACGAGTTTCAATGGGAGTCTCACCTCGACGAAATCGAAAAGCGTAGCGAACAGCTCCGGAAATTCATAACGAGCGATCCTAAGGGAAATACGCCCCGGTGGATTACCCTGCTTCAGGAAAGTATGGATGAACTGGATGCCGTCGAAGCGTTTATCGAAGAAGAGTTGCTTTTAGACGATGCTTATTTTCCCGAAGATGAAGATGATTGGGAGGATGATGAAGATGAGTTTGAAGATGATGATTTCTTCTTTCAGGATAACAGTTTTCCTTTCATGAATGAGGATCTTGATGACGAAGATTTCGACTATGGTGAAGAGTGGAAGGAACTGAGTGAAGATTTTACGTTCTCAGATTACGGATCGATTGAGAATCTGGATATATACCGTGAAACCCGTGAATTCGCTGTTGATGTTCTGAAATGGGCTGAAATGATTCCTGCACATCTTCAAAACAAGTATGTAAATGAGTTCATTATCAATACTCTGAAGATTACAGCTAAACTGGCCGGAGGTTACTCTTTCGGCTTTGAACATGATGTTCTCGGTGGAAATATAGCATACACAAAGAAGGCACTCATGAGTGCAAATGAGGCTCTGCTCTATCTGCAAAAAATAAAAAGCGAATCATTCATTCCCGCTTCTCATTATTCCGGATTCCATCGCCGACTTTTTGAAATCAGAAATGATATTGGAATCTACGTCCAGGAGCTTCGAGATCGTTTTTTGACGGGTTTGGAGTAATAAGTATAATCATTAATTTGATCACATTTCCCCATCGGTTCTATCATTTTTAATGGTTCACGGTTCACGTTTGGGTCAATATTTTTTTGCGCCAATTTATCGCCCGACAACCATATGTGAGTGAGTCTTCAGTTTCTTGCCGGCAAGTGACTCCTGAACATTAAAGATATGATCTCCGATTTTTTCAAGTCTTGTAATAAAATCGAGGAATACAACCCCAGCCTTTGAGGAGTAGACGCCCTGTTCCAGTCGAATATAATGCGCTTCCTTCAACTGATCCCTGAATTCATTAATCTGATTTTCCATTGCAATAGCCGTATCCAAATCCACGTCACCATTTACATTTTGCATGTTCAGACGCATTAACTTGATCGCTTTCAAAATAACATCCAGATAATCATTTACTTCGAGTATGGCTTCTTTTGGCAAGGCTACCTCAAGTTCCATCATACTTTCAAATGTTTTGGACAACTGATAGTATATATCACCAACACGCTCCAGATCATTAATGATACTCAACATGGCACGCACCCGTCGTGTTGCTTCTGAAGAAAGGTTCGTACCTGACAATCGGGTCAGATATTCCGATACTTCGATTTCAATGTTATCAGTAATCTGCTCCCGTTTTTCAATTTTTTTAAGAAATTTCTGCTGCTTTTTCTGCTTTTTGAATAGAAGCCCTGAAAAACTGTAATGCATTTTCTCTATCAATTTGCCAAAAAGTTCAATCTCTTTGTGAGCCTGAGCAATAGAGAGTTCAGCAGATGACATCAAACCACCTGAGATATATTGTAAACGAAATGCCTCATCTCCACCGAGTTTATCTTTCTGAATTCGTTCAACAAAACGAATGATTGCCGGAACAAATCCAAACAGAAGGGAGACATTGATAATATTAAACGTTGTGTGAAACAGGGACAACCCGAGTGTTGCCGCAGCTCTTGCACCCTGAGAATCGTCAAAAATCGATCCAACATCCGGTACAAAGTATTGCATGATTGTATCAATACCGATCAAAAATGGATTCATCAACAAGAGCATCCAAAATACTCCTATCAAATTAAAAATTAAATGGAATCGAGCCGCTCGTTTTGCATGAACATTACCTATGATTGCTGCTATATTGGCTGTTACCGTTGTCCCTATATTCTCACCCAATATCATTGCGGCAGCGATCGGAAAAGTAATCCATCCCTGAAATAGCATGACAAGTGTAATCGCTGTAGCTGCAGAAGAAGATTGTGTGAACAGTGTTAATAGGGTGCCTATAAACACAAACAGAATGATAGAAGCGAATCCAAACTCAGTAAATGAGTCCAAAGCTGCAAACATTTCCGGATTATCCTGAATATTTGGAACCGCATCTTTTATAAATTCCAATCCGATGAACAGGATCCCAAATCCGATCATTGCCTCGGCCGTATTTTTCAGCTTATCACTTCCGAAAAAAAGGAAAGGGAAAAAGATACCGATCAGGCTGATCGCTACAGGGGTGATTTTCATTTGAAATCCAAAGATGGAAACCATCCATGCCGTAACAGTGGTACCGATATTGGCACCCATAATCACACCGGTCGACTCAACAAACGTGATCAAACCTGCATTCACAAAACTGACTACCATCACTGTAGTCGTCGTAGAGGATTGAGTAATGGTTGTGGCCCCAAATCCTGTCAGGATTCCACTAAACCGGTTTTTTGTCATCCCTTTCAGGATTGCCCTCAGCTTACTCCCCGCAACTTTTTGCAGGCCATCACTGAAGACCTTCATTCCATATATAAAGATCCCCAATGCCCCTATCAGCTGTAAAAAATCAAAAAACGTGTAGCTCATTCTATACCTACATGCTCCATAATCAATTTGATATTGTTCACATACCAAAAGGTATCCGGGTAGCTAATTTTAGTCCCAAATTGAACAATTCCAACGCCGGACTATTTGCCGGCATCTATTAACGGCTTCGTTTTAAACTATTCTTACTAACTTCCCTATGGGGATCGTTAAGCATCCAATATCATTGTCTGATTCAACAAACATTTTTTGAAGATATCGGTTTTTTTTATGAATAATAAATCTACTGCTAAATAATCGTGATATTAAGAAAAGATATGATGTACAAATAGTACTAAAGTCTACTGCACCATTTCCCAAACGCATCCTTCTTAGAATTGTTAAATTGAAGCAATATGAGTTGATAGGGATTTAATGTGGTGCATCAAAAAATCGGGCTTGATTCCTTACTTGACTTCTTGCTTTTTGACGATTACATCGTAGAGATCAGTTCGTCGATCTTTTTTTGTTCTGACACTTCCCTGTTCATGCAGCTCTTTCAGAAGTCCCAGATCAACATCAACGATCAATATCATTTCAGTATTTGGTGTTGCTTCTGCTTTTATCCCTGTGGTCGGAAAGGAAAAATCACAGGGTGTAAAAACAACCGATTGTGCAAATGATATATCCATATTATGTACTTTCGGCAGGTTTCCGACACTACCCGCTACGGCAACATAACACTCGTTTTCAATGGCTCTTGCAATGGCACAATTTCGAACCCTTGAATAACCATTTTGGGTGTCGGTCAAAAAGGGGACAAACAGAATTTCCATGCCTTCCATAGCCAGAATCCGGCTTAGTTCCGGAAATTCAATATCATAACAGATTAAAATCCCGATTTTGCCGGCATCCGTATCAAACGTTTTGATCTGGTTGCCACCCTTCATTCCCCAGATTTTCTCCTCGTCCGGAGTGATATGAATCTTCTCATATCTTTCAATTTCACCATTTCTCTTGCAAAGATAACCGACATTCCTAAGTTCATCATTTTTTACCTCCGGCATACTCCCTGTGATGATATTTATATTATATGAGATTGCAAATTCGGCGAAGGTATCCCGTAACCGTTCCGTATACCCGGCCAGTTTACGAATTGCATCCGGCTCTGAAAGGTGATTGTATTCGGCCATCAAGGGAGCATTCACATACTCCGGAAACAGAACAAAATCGGCTCTGTATCCAGATACGGCTTCGACAAAATATTCAATCTGCTCTGTCAGGTCTTCATAACTTTTATATGGACGCATGCCCCATTGAACCAATCCGATTCTCACTTCAGATTTTTCCGGCATATAGAGTTTTGCCGGTTTTTCATAGTTGATATTCGTCCACTCCAGCAGGGCAGCGTATGATTCAGACGCTTTATCTTCCGGCAGATAATTTTTAACGACTCGTTTAACCTGAAAATCGTTTGATAGCTGAAAGTTCAGAACCGGATCATGTATCTCTTTTTGCTTCACTTTCCGGATATACTCTCTTGCACTGATATCATCAAATTTATGAAAATTGGGTAACCGGCCACCAAATACGATACTTTTCAGATTTAACTCTTCACACAAATCTTTTCTGTAATCATAAAGCCTTCTGCCAAGCCTCAATCCCCTGTAATCAGGATGAACCATCAGGTCCAGTCCGTATAAAGTGTCACCCTCCCCGGTATGCGTATTAAATGTATCATTACCGGTAATGTCCAGATAAGTATGTTTCTCCTCAAAAAGTTGGTGCTTAATAATAATCGACAGGCCACAGGCCACTATTTCATCATCCACTTTGATCACGATCTGTCCTTCCGGGAAAATCGTTGTTAGTTTTTTGATCTGATTTTTACTCCAGGCCGGATCTGTAATTTGGGGATAACAAGCGTTCATTAACTTCTGAATCTCTTTATATTCAGAATAGTTAAGGTGTTCAAGATTAATCTTTTCGATAGAGGCCATTTTACGGGTTGATTTCAGCTATCAGCTATCAGGTTTCAGGTTGGAGCTCATTGACAATTCTGATGTTATTTTGGATTTTCACCTCGACAGCAGTCGGATTCTATGTATCACTCGCTATCGTTTCACTACGCTATCGCTTCGTGAGATAAAAGAGGAACACTACGCTATCGCTTCGTGGGATAAAAGAGGAACACTACGCTATCGCTTCGTGGGATAAAATAGGAGCGTGGGATAAATGAGGAGCGCTCCGACTTCTCATCCCGACGGTGGTCGGGACTGTCGCTATCACTCCAGCTTCTCACGTCTCACGTCTCACCTTTCACTCAAACATCATTCCTCTTCCCAGATCATCACAACACGATCGCCTGTGGAATTGATGGAACCACGATACATTCCTGTGCTATTCATTTGCATGGATATATTTCCATTTTTATCTACTCCAATAAAACCACCGTCTCCCGGATTTAGCCTGTCGGTTAAAACAAAGTTCATTGCATTTACAAGTGATTCATCTCTGAATTCCATATAATTAGCAATCGTATTAGCTGAAACATTTCTCATGATCTGTTCTCCCCAACCTGTCGCAGATATGGCTGCTACATGATTAGCGAATGTACCTGACCCGATGATCGGCACATCGCCCACTCTCCCAAACTGTTTATTGGTCATTCCTCCCGTGGATGTGGCTGCTGCTAAATTCCCATTCATATCGAGAGCAACGGCTCCAACCGTTCCGTATTTATCATCTTCCCACCGGAAATCAATTTCATTATTCTCTAAGTTAATCGCTTCATCCATTTGGGTTCGCTGCCATTGGCGATATCGGTTTTCGGTAAAGAAGTAGTCATTTTCCACTCTGTCAACACCGGTTTGATCTGCAAACTGCTCCGCTCCGTTTCCGGAGAAGAAAATGTGTGGTGAATCTTCCATCACTTTGCGGGCAAGTGAAATCGGATTTTTTACAGTTGTGAGTCCTGTCAGCGCTCCCGCTGCGAGTGTACTCCCATCCATGATGGCAGCATCCAGTTCATGCCTCCCTTCACTTGTAAAAACGGCCCCTTTTCCGGCATTAAACAGTGGATTATCCTCCAGATTTTTAACGACCAGTTCAACAGCATCAAGAGCTGAGCCACCCTCACGCAATACAATTTCACCCACTCGCAATGCTTCCCTCAAACCATCATAGTAGCTCTGCTTTAATGAATCGGGCATATCCCTCGATATCGTCCCGGCTCCACCGTGCAGAGCCAGAGCCCATTCCACCTCCGGCTGATCCGTTTCACCACACCCGGTTAATAAAATGACCGCCACAACTAAACCCGTAATAAATACTTTCATAAGATAACTTTAATTTTAACTGTTATTGGTTCTTAAAATAATTCAATTCATTGATATATCCATAAACATCAAAAATGCCCCCTCTAAATGAAGCGAGAAAAACGGCCAAAACACAACGAATTCCATGAAACACCCATTTTTTCATCTTAATAACGAAACCCCAAACCCCAATAGGTGTCGGTATTTGCACTTCGTGTTCAAAAAATGAGCAGTTCGTGGGAATCACTTCGCTTCGCTCTATTAGACTTCCGTAGTATAAAAAAGTAGCGCTTTGTTCGGTGTACTTCGTGTTCAAAAAATGAGCGTTTCACTCCGTATCGCTACGCGAAATAAAAGAAGAACGCTGCGTGGGATAAATGAGAAGCGCTCCGACATCTCATCCCGACGGTGGTCGGGACTGTCGCTATCACTCCGCTTCGCTTCACTACGCTATCGCTTCGT
>JBBDJK010000156.1:0-2045 GCA_040879905.1 Balneolaceae bacterium
TACAATAGGCATTTTTGCCTGATTAAAATTAAATCAGAGTAACATGTGGACAATTCTTTTAATTCTTGTAGCCATACTATATGTCATTTTAACAAGATTATTTATCATTGTTGAAATGAGAGAGGAGGTCATTCAAGAGCGCCTCGGGAAGTATAAAAAAACTCTTAAACCGGGCTTTCACTTTATGATTCCGTTTGTGGACAGGGCTGCCTACAGACAGGAAATGAGAGAACAGGTGCTCGATGTGCCCAGCCAAACCTGTATTACCAAAGACAATATTGAGGTAGCGGTCGATGGCCTTGTATACATCAAAGTGATGGACTCTTACAAAGCCAGTTATGGTATCTCCAATTACAAAGCTGCATCCATAAATTTGGCTCAAACAACGATGAGAAGTGAAGTTGGAAAACTTTCGTTGGATGATACGTTTTCTGAAAGAGACCGGATGAATGAAAATATTGTCAGGGAGATCGATAAAGCCGCCGACCCATGGGGTGTTAAGGTATTGCGGTATGAAATCAGAAACATCAGCCCATCCAGGGAAATTGTCGATACAATGGAGAAACAGATGGAGGCTGAAAGACAAAAACGGGCTGATATCACCAATTCGGAGGGAGATCGTCAGGCCAGGATTAACGAATCTCAAGGTGAACAGCAGAGTCAGGTGTTGATCTCCGAAGCTCAGCGACAGCGTCGTATTAATGAGTCTAAAGGACGTGCGCAAGAGATTGAATTGGTCGCCACAGCAACCGCAAAGGGGGTACGGCGTGTAGCGGAAGCCATCTCCAAACCGGGGGGCGAAATGGCTGTCAAAACAAAATTGGTTGAACAGTATATCGATGAGTTTGGTAAAATTCTCAAAACCTCAAATATCTCTGTATTACCTACCGAAACGGCAAACCTGAAAACATTTTTTGAAGGGGTCGGTAAGATCAGCAGCCATACATCATCAGATCAAAACAGCTCAAAAGCTTTAAATCAGAAGGGAGGAAAATAATGCAGGTATTAGAAATCTTTAGTCAAATCGTTTTAGGCCTTTTTGCTGTCTACCTGACGTTTAAATTTTTACAGGCAATACGGCTGGTCCCCAATCAGTATGCTCACATTGTAGAACGGCTCGGAAATTATCATACCACACTGGGGCCCGGTTTTCATGCACTGATTCCCTTTCTGGATAAAGTCGTTTATAAACAGGATTTGCGTGAAGAGACCATTGAGGTGGAACCACAGGAGTGTTTCACAAGAGATAATGTGAAAGTTGAAGTGGATGGTGTCATCTATATGAGTGTAATGGATCCTGTAAATGCCAGTTACGGAGTTACGAACTATCGCTATGCGGCTGTCCAATTGGCGCAGACAACAACCCGGTCGGTCATAGGACTGATGGACCTGGATGAAACGTTTGAGGAGAGGGCCAAAATGAGTATGGAGGTGGTTAAGGTACTCAGTGAGATGGAAAAAACATGGGGCATTAAGGTACACCGTTATGAAATCAAGAATATTCTGACCCCGCGTACTGTTCAAAAAGCGATGGAACGTCAAATGACCGCCGAACGGGACCGAAGGGCCATCATTGCCCGGTCTGAAGGTGTTCAGGGTTCAAAAGTAAATGATGCAGAAGGTCGGCGTGCTGAAATCATCAACATCTCCGAAGCCGAAATGCAACGGAGAATCAACGAAGCGGAGGGGCGTGCCCAAGAGATCGAAGCGATCGCCGAAGCAACGGCATCTTCTATTGAACAGGTTGCAGATGCTCTGATGCAACCGGGGGGTACCGATGCCATGAAGTTACAACTGAAAGAGAAATATATCGGACATCTGTCAGGACTGGGACGAAAGGAAAACCAGATTATTTTGCCGAAAGATATTTCCAGTTTTGATGCAGTTATGGACGGACTTTCACTTCATGATCTGGATGAAAAGAAAAAGAAGTCATAAATCATAAGTCATTAATATCCTTAATCAGGCCACTACAACCCGATTTTTCAAACTAAAATCGAATCCCGGCGACAATGGAAAAGGTTTGAAGTTTTTCGTTGTCGTCG
>JBBDJK010000157.1:0-2043 GCA_040879905.1 Balneolaceae bacterium
TAAATAGAGAATAATATAAGAGCATGGTTCAGAAATGTACTATTTTGACACGCCCTGAACAATGAAACTTCCGGTTGTTCAAAAATGGCTCAGAATAAAATCATTTTTTAAGCATTACATCTGTATATGACCTATTTATCTGTTGAAAATCTCTCTAAAAGTTTTGGATTAAAACCGCTGCTTGAGGGGATCACATTTGGTCTCTCCAAAGGTGATAAAACAGCACTGGTTGCACAAAACGGGACCGGTAAGTCCACCCTTCTGAAAATAATGGCGGGAAAGGAGTCGCAGGACGGGGGTAAAGTGATGGCTCAGAGTGGTGTCCGTATCGACTATCTGGAACAGGAGCCCGAATTGGATCCAAGCCTTTCGATTCAGGAGTACATATCACAAGGCGACTCAGAGATGATACGGATTGTTCAGCGATATGAAGATGCTGTACATGCCCAGGCTGAGGATTTTAATGAGGAAACCCAAGAGGCCTTTATGAAAGCAACGGAAGCGATGGATGTTGCTAATGCCTGGGATTATGAAAAACGGATGGAGCAGATTCTGGGGAAGTTGGATATTTACGATCTGAATCAGACAATCTCAACACTTTCAGGGGGTGAAAAAAAGAGAGTGGCACTCGCGTTTGTTCTTCTTGACAATCCCGATCTGTTGATTTTAGATGAACCGACAAACCATTTGGATGTTGATATGATTGAGTGGCTGGAGTCATATCTGGCAGGCAGCAACATTACACTCTTTATGGTTACTCACGATCGTTATTTTCTGGATAGGGTCTGTAATCATATTCTTGAAATGGAGGGCGGAAAACTCTATCACCACAACGGAAACTACAGCTATTTTTTGGAGAAACGTGCTGAGAGAGAAGAGGTAGAAAAGACTGAAATCGCTAAAGCAGGCCAACTGCTTAAAAAAGAGCTGGATTGGATGCGGCGACAACCCAAAGCGCGTACTACCAAATCGAAGTCGCGGATCGATGCTTTTTACGATACAAAAGAGAGAGCCACACAGTCAAAAGCAGAGCAGGAAATGGAACTGAGTGTGTCGATGAGAAGGATCGGTGGACAGATTCTGGAGTTGGAAAAGATCTCAAAAGCGTATGATGATACGGTTATTCTTGAAGAGTTCTCTTACTCTTTCAAAAAAGGGGAAAAGATAGGAATCATCGGTAAAAACGGGGTCGGCAAGAGCACCTTTTTGAAGATCATTACGGGTGAAGAGCGGGCTGATTCAGGTAACGTCAATACCGGCGCAACGATTGAATTCGGGCACTATCGGCAGACCGGTATTGAAATCGATCCGGAGATGAGAGTGATCGACACGATCAAAGAGATCGCACAGGTGATTCAACTGGCTGATGGGAAACAGATATCCGCATCTCAGTTTTTAGAGCATTTTATGTTTACTCCGGAGATGCAATATACACCGGTTCATAAGTTGAGTGGTGGTGAAAAAAGGCGTATCGGTTTGATGATGGTGCTGATCAAAAATCCAAACTTTTTGATTCTTGATGAACCAACAAATGACCTCGACCTGTCGACTCTGCAGAAACTGGAGGAGTTCCTGCTTGGATATGGCGGCTGTTTGATTGTGGTCTCCCATGATCGCTTTTTTATGGATCGGCTGGTGGACCACTACTTTGTCTTTGAGGGTGATGGAGTGATTCGGGATCATCACGGTATCTATATGGAGTATCGAGAGTTGAAAAATGCAGAGTTGACCGAAAATAAGAGAGCTGAACGGGCAAAAAACCAAGAGAATTCCACATCAACAGAGAATCGAAATCGCGTGAAGAAACCTGCTTCAAAAAAAGAGGATAAGAAAAAGCTGAGTTTTAAGGAGAATAAAGAATTTCAGAAACTGGAAAAGGAGATAAGTGATTTGGAAATGGAGAAAAAGGAGATCGAACAAAACCTCTCGACAGGCAAACTTTCTCCAAATGAGGTAACAGATCAATCCAAACGCTATGCTGAAATCACGGATGAGATTGATGAAAAGACGACTGCCTGGCTCGAGATGTCGGAAAGAGAGTAG
>JBBDJK010000158.1:0-12073 GCA_040879905.1 Balneolaceae bacterium
GTACAAAGTCTTTTACACCACCTGAAAAATGGAATGTAACATGATTTTCTTCATCATCATCCAGACGTTCATCTGTAATATCTACAGTAATTTGTGGATTCAGAAATGCCAATTCACGCATCCGGTCAGCAATAATATCAAACTTAAATTCTGTTGTTTGATTAAAAATTTCACTGTCCGGCTTAAACCGGATGATCGTCCCGGTCTCCTTGGTTTTACCAATCTTTTTAAGTGGTACTTTGGTGACACCCCGTTCAAATTCCATCTTATAGATGTCGCCATCCCGGTGGATTTCAGCCGAAAAGAAAATAGAGAGTGCATTTACACAACTGACACCCACACCATGCAGGCCTCCTGAAACTTTATAACTGTCTTTATCAAATTTACCACCGGCATGCAATTTCGTGAGTACAACCTCAACAGCAGGGAGATTGAATTTTGGATGGTTATCAACGGGGATTCCCCGCCCATTATCAGAAATGGTAATAGAGTCGTCATCGTGAATATTCACTTTTATATAATCACAATGACCGGCAAGTGCCTCATCAATGGAATTGTCAACGACTTCAGTAATTAAATGATGGAGCCCGCGCTGAGCGGTGTCACCAATATACATAGAGGGGCGCTTGCGCACCGCTTCAAGACCCTCTAAAACCTGAATATTTGATGCTCTGTAGTCAGATTTATTTGTTGCAGTCATAAATAGGGGTTGAGTGATATTATTATATTGCCGTCTAAGCGCTTAAAAATACCGTTTTAGCGTGCAAAATCAAAGAAAGAATGGTATTTATTACCATTATTAGAGTACGTTGCCTGCGAATTGTTTTTGAAAGAAGTCAGGACACGGTAAATTGAAATATGGTTGAAAATATTATTGTTTTTAAAACCGATTACCCATATTTTTGGGGTCTATCTAAAAATTCCAGTCAACACCAATGCATTATGGGAAGAAAAGACGACATTACCGGCAAAAAAGCACTGAATGGTTATCGCTCTTCTAAAGCGAATAATAAAACCAAACATCTTTTCCATCTGAATTTGCAAAAAAGAAGGTTTTATATACCTGAAGAAGATCGATGGGTTACATTAAAAGTATCTGCAAATACTTTGAGAACAATCAATAAAAAGGGTATTTCTGCTGTTCTGAAGGATGCCAGGAAAAAAGGAACACTTTTAAAAGGAGTATAAAAAATGGCGAAAGGTAATCGCATACAAGTCATTCTTGAGTGTACTGAGAAACCCGGAAGTTCACGATATGTAACAACAAAAAATCGTCGAACAACGACTGAGAGACTCGAGATGAAAAAGTACAATCCGGTATTGAGAAAACATACCGTACACAAAGAAATCAAATAAGGATCTGATATGGCTAAGAAGCAAGTATTCGGTGAAGAAGCAAAGACTCTAAGAGGCTCTCACCGTAAAATGGCAAAGGTAATTATTTCATCTAAGAATGAAAGAGGAAAGTTCTCTTACAAAGAGACTATGATTGATCAGGATAGTGTTACTGAATATATCCAAAAGAATAAGTCTTAACCGACAGATCACATTTTTATCAGAAAAGGTTTCATTCTAACGGATGAAACCTTTTTTTTTGAAATGTACCTTTGAAATATAACTGCAAAAAAATGTGTAGATTCAAGGAAACAAACCAAACACAGACGTAACCAAGATGATGGATATCAAGGAAAAAATATTGGAAGATTTGAAAAGCGCAATGAAAGCAAAAGATTCTGAAAAGACATTGTTATTGCGATCATTAAAGGCAAAAATCCTGGAAAAAGAGATCAGTGAAAGAAAAGGAGGTGAATCCACATTAAGTAACGACCAGATCATTGAAGTACTGATGAAAGCAGCTAAACAGAGAAAAGAGTCGATTGATCAATTTAATAAGGGAAACAGGCCCGAACTGGCTGCAAAAGAGGAGAGAGAACTCTCTCTTATTGAAGAATATCTCCCTAAAATGATGAGTGAAGAGGAGATTCGGGTTGTAGTTAAAAATCAGATTGAATCGATGAAGGCCACATCTTTACAGGACATGGGTAAAGTGATGGGGTCTCTAATGGGTAAATTGAAAGGAAAAGCTGATGGATCAATAATCAGTAACATTGTAAAAGAAGAACTATCCTGAACCCGGCTACATGAACCTATTGGATTTTATAATTATCGGACTTATAGCTTTTTTTGCCATTCAAGGCTATCGAAGTGGATTCATTAAACAATTCTTTAGTATTGCGGGAATCATCCTTGCCGTTTTTATCACTTTTAAATACATGGGAGCCGTATCACCCCTTTTATCTTCTTTTATAAAAAATCCTGATTATGCTACTCTCGCAGCAGGAATACTCATTTTTATTATTTCTCTCACCATTATTCAACTTGTCGGCTATTGGCTGGAGGAAGTAGTGAAATTTGTGAAAATAAATATCGTGAACAGATTAGCCGGAATGATTTTTGGCTCTTTAAATATCTTAATCATCATCAGTGCATTGCTGCTGTTGCTGGCCGGCTTCGATCAGCCAAGTGAATCAACACGTGAAAATTCAGTCAGTTATTCTACGGTTGTCCTTGTAGCTCCGGCTGTTTTTGATATGATTGCCAGGATATATCCGGACACCATCGACTTTATTGATACGATCGAAAAATCGATCGAGGAAAACAATACTTTAAGAGAACTGCCAATTTTTGAAAAATTAGATTTATGAATTTTCCATCCGTAGAAGTACAATTAGAAATAATTAAAAGGGGTACGGTAGAGATCGTACCGGAAGAAGAGCTGATTAAGAAGCTGAAAAAATCCAAAAAAGAGAATAAACCTCTCCGGATTAAATTAGGCGTAGATCCTACACGCCCGGATCTGCACCTCGGACACTCCGTTATCTTAAGAAAATTGAGACAATTTCAGGATCTGGGACATGAAGCAATACTGATTATAGGCGGTTTTACGGCAATGATTGGTGATCCGACCGGACAAAACAAAACTCGTCCGCCACTTACTTTAAAAGAAGTCAATGAAAATGCCGAAACCTATATCAATCAGGCCAAAAAAATTCTGGACCACTCAAAAACCACTTTAGTAAATAACAATGACTGGTTAGGAAAGATGTCATTTATGGATGTGGTTCAATTGTCATCAAAACTGACGGTGGCCAGAATGATTGAAAGAGATGATTTTTCTAAAAGATTTAATCAAAATGAACCGATATCCCTGCACGAATTTCTTTATCCGCTCGCACAAGGACAGGATTCAGTTCATCTGAAATCGGATGTTGAGCTCGGCGGCACAGATCAGAAATTTAATCTGCTGGTTGGCAGGGATTTGCAAAAAAATGATGGCCAGGAACCACAGGTCTGCTTGATGATGCCACTTCTTGTAGGAACAGATGGCACGATGAAGATGAGTAAATCATACGATAACTATATTGGTATTGATGAACCGGCTAATGAAATGTATGGGAAAGCACTCTCCATTCCGGATGAATTGATCTACCCATATTTTGAACTTGTGACAGATGTGCCCACCGGGCAATTGCCGGCCCTGAAAGAGCGTGCAAAACAAGATCCCAGAAACAGTAAACACGAACTCGCTTTTACAATCACTGAAATGTATCATGGTAAAGAGAGTGCCGTAAATGCCAGGAAACATTTTGAGCAAACCGTTATCCAAAAAGATATCCCGGATGATGCTCCGGAGTTGAGTTTTCAAGCCGGTTCTTCTCACAGACTACTGGATATTATTTCTGATGCCAATCTCACATCGAGTAATGGTGAGACGAAAAGAATGATGAAGCAGGGGGGTATATCCGTTAACGATGAGAAGATAAACGATCCTAACCACGTGATTGAATTTAAGGATAATAGGGTACTTGAGTTAAAAGTAGGTAAACGCAATTACGCCAGGTTAAAAGCGGTCTGAAAGAATTAAGACCCAAAAAACCTTATGAAATCTTAATTTTTAATCTGTTGAATATATTCTCATATTCTCTGTAAACGTTAGATAAATTCAGATATGGGTACAAGTTACAAGGGATCCGAATCAGAAGTGAACACATTGAATGCTTTCATTAAATTGATAAGGGCCTCCGAGTCTCTGAATAATCGACTAAACAGGCACCTGTCTGATGTGAACCTCACAGTGAGCCAATTTGGTACATTGGAAGTCCTTCATCACTTGAGCCCATTAAACCAGCGTAGTATTGGTGATAAACTACTTAAGAGTGGCGGAAATATTACAATGGTTATCGACAACCTGGAGAGACAGGGATATGTGTCCCGCAAAAAAGACCCAAGCGATCGAAGAGCGGTTCTGATTCATTTGACACCAAAGGGGAAGACGTTCATAGAGGGTTACTTTCCGAAACATGTGGAGAGAATTAAAGAAGAGTTTAGTGTCTTTTCCGAAGATGAGAAAAAAACATTGGCCAATCTCTGTAAAAAACTGGGCTTGAAAGAATAATCTTAAACAATTTGTAAGGATTTCAGCTCTTTAGGTTCATATAAGTATGAACCGGGATTATTCATACAGATTTCCATTCGCTTCCTATCCGGCGCTTCGTTTGGCCGTTTTGTTGATGGCCGGCATTGCCATAGCCACAATCCTGGCACCCCCTGTAAAATTGATTATTCTTATCATATTGTGCAGTTTTTTGATGTGGATCATATCAGAAAGCAGATTACGATATAGATGGCCATTGATTGCCGGCACCTCTGCAGTCATCTCTTATTTAATACTCTTTCTTAGTTCGGCTATACTATACACGCAGTTCCACATCGATATTAAAGAGAATCGATTGATTCCTGCTGAAAAAATCAATCTGTTTGAGTGGGATCACATCACTGTTGAGG
Source organism: Balneolaceae bacterium (assembly GCA_040879905.1). Lineage (GTDB taxonomy): Bacteria > Bacteroidota > Rhodothermia > Balneolales > Balneolaceae > Rhodohalobacter. The sequence continues at coordinate 4,846 of JBBDJK010000158.1, forward strand.
GAGAAGTAAAAGCAGCTGGAAGGAGTTCATCGGGCCAGCCGGTTGTCGAAATGATTGCATATCAATCCTATTTTGACGAAGAGTTGAGTTGGGATATTCCTTATCGTCTTAGATTAACTGATAAATCGGAGAACGATGGGGTCGTTGCAGCGGGGGATAAAATTAGATCAGTTATCAGGGTGTATGGGTTTCCGGAAAGAAGAAATCCGCATGAATTTGATTATGGCAAATGGCTAAACCGCAGAGGTATTGCAGTACATGGTGAGATTATTGAATGGAACCGGACAGTCAGCGTTAAAAGATTCAGTTGGAGTTCTGTCCGATCCAAAATCCAACATAATGCTGACAGGTTATTTAGTGATAAACACTCAAATCTGGCAAAAGCACTATTGCTTGGTTATAAAGAGGATTTAACATTTGAAACCAAACAGCACTTTTCAAGATCCGGTTTGTCCCACATTATGGCTGTTTCGGGGCTTCACGTAGGGTTTATTGTTGCCCCGTTTTGGTTGATGATCCCATATATCTGGGGATCAAAGAGAGGCAGATGGAGCGGACTCATACTATTGACAATCCTTCTCATCGGATACGCAGGCATTACCGGATTTAGCGCATCCGTAAGCAGAGCGTCTTTGATGGCCTGGTTTCTCACATTCGGAAAACTGTTTCATAAAATCAGAAACTCGATCAACCTGACGGCTGTTGCCGCTATCATCATCCTTTTGATTGACCCGTCTCAACTTTTTGAAATCGGATTTCAACTCTCTTTTTCCGCTGTGATGATTATCTTGCTGATCCTGCCTGAAGCACAACAAATGATACCTGCAAAATACAGACATGGTTTTGTTGGTGGTTTGATTTCGATCGTACTGGTATCCATCGTCGTTCAGATTGGTTTGTATCCAATACTCGTACACTATTTTGGAGAATTTTCGATCGTTGGGCCCATTGCAAATGCACTTGTCGTACCAATTCTCTCATTTACAGTACCGGCAGGACTTTTGTTTGTTCTTTTGAGCCCATTATCATTCGACATCCTGCAAGCCGGGGGATTGCCTATTCAACTGTCCCTGGATTGGGTGAATTGGGTGGCCGGTTCTTTGGGCGGGCATCCGCTTAGTTATCTGGTGGTTCAGGAGAGAACAGTCTCTATCTTTCTAATCTGGTTTGTGACGATCTTGTTCATTACCGCCATTCGAATATCGACGATTAGATGGAAATTATTGGCACTGTTGCTACTCACAATCAATGGTTATTTCATTGAAAAACAGTTCAAAAAACCGCTTTATAAAGAGTTAGAAATCGTAGTTCTTGATGTGGGTCAGGCGGATGCGATTCATATCAGAACCCCGAATGGGTTTGATTTATTGATCGATACCGGACGATGGTCTCCCATGGGAAACAGCGGTGAGCAGGTATTAATCCCCTATTTTGAATATCGTGGTATTGAAAAACTGGATGCTGTCATCCTATCACATCCACATGCAGATCATATTGGTGGAATGCCGGATTTAATGGATCATCTGAAAATTGACGCGATCTATCAAAGTGATTATGAGTATGATTCAGCCCTTTATCAAACCATCATGGAAAAAGCAGATGATTTGGGAATCCCAATCTTTTATCCGGTAGCTGGAGAACAGATCGAGATTGATCCGGCCATCAGGATATTTGTTTTAGGGCCTGAACAAAATGCAAACCCGGATCGGAATCCGAACAACCACTCTGTTGCGGTCAAGATCGTTTATGGAGATCGTTCTTTTTTGTTTACCGGTGATGCAGAAGTTTACCAAGAGAATCAAATGGTGAACCGATATAAAGATTTTTTAGATTCAGATGTCTATAAAGCGGGTCACCACGGGAGTAATACCAGCTCTACAGCGATCTTTATGAATCTTGTACAACCTGATATCAGTGTGGCATCGCTGGCATTTCGAAATGGTTTTGGCCATCCCGGGCGTGATGCCGTTTACCGACTTCATCAATACGGCAGGTCCCAGAAATTTACAAGCCTGGAAGGAGCTATACTCATTGTATCAGATGGCAGAGATATTAAAACAGTCGATTGGAGAGATTAAGCTGTCCATTGAATATTTTAAATCGATCTCCGGTTATTAAAAGAAGAATTACATCCTGTCAGGGGCTTGAATTCCCAGTATTGTAAGGCCATTTGCCAAAACCGTGGCTGTTGCTTTCGCAAGCAGGGTGCGCGACTGCATTAAATTCTCCTCAACCCCTACGATTCGGCAATCATGATAAAATGTGGTAAATCCGGAAGCGAGTTCATTTAAGTAGGTGATCAATTTATGCGGTTCCCGATGATTGGCAGCAACGGCAATCGAATCTGTAAACTGCAGCAGTTTTTTTATGAGTGATACTTCTGATTCGTGGGTAAGGCAGGTGAGGTCAGGGGGGCCCGGGAAGTCTGCTATTTCATCGATTTTTCGGAGGATTGATTGTATACGTGCGTGTGCGTATTGAAGATAAAAAACGGGATTTTTTTCTCCTGCTTCTTTTGCCTGGTTTACATCAAATTCCAGATGAGTATTGGGAGATCTCATCAAAAAGAAAAATCGGGTAACATCTTCGCCTACCTCATCCATAAGCTCATCAAGCGTAACAAAATTCGCCTTACGGGTGCTCATTTTGTAAGGTTTTCCATCTTTAACGAGTGTCACAAATTGATATACCAAAACATCCACCTTTTTTGGATCGTATCCGAGCACTTCTATTCCATTTAGTACATCGGGGTACGTATCGATATGATCGGCCCCGAAAATATCGAGACAGAGATTAAATCCGCGATCCAGTTTTTCAGCATGATAGGCAATATCAGGTAAACGGTATGTCGGTTCTCCGGTACTTTTAATCAGGACGGTATCCTGATCTTTACCGAATTGGGTTGTCTTAAACCAGACAGCACCCTCTTTATCGTAAGCCAAATCTTTTTTTCGAAGGGTCTGAACGACTTTATCAATAGAGCCATTTTCATAGAGAGTGTGCTCATTAAAAAATGAATCCATCTCAATATTCATCCTTTTCAGAGTGGCCTGAATATCATTGAAGATCGCTTTCTCTGCATACTCTTTAAAGATGGTTTCGTCATTTTCAGAGACAAGAGTGTCACCCTGTTCAGCGATCAGGTTTTTAGCGATATCCCGAAGGTAAGCCCCTTCATATCCATCTTCAGGAAATTCAAAATCAAGTTTCAGTTCCTCCAGATACCTGGCTTGAAGGCTAAGGCCAAGGATTCTCATTTGACGGCCTGCGTTGTTAAAGTAGTACTCTCGTTGAACAGTAGCGCCTGTCCATTCAAGCAATCTTGCGACAGTATCGCCCAATACGGCATTTCTACCATGTCCCACGGTAAGAGGGCCGGTTGGATTCGCACTGACAAACTCTACAAGACAGTTCAAATGTTTATTGAAATCACTTTTTCCAATCTCGTCACCTTTCTCAGAGATCTGTAAAAGCTGATCATAGATGAAATGGCCGGCGTAACGAAAGTTGATAAAACCCGGGCCTGCAATCTCGGTTTGACTGATTTTTGTTGAGTCGAGATCCATTCGGTTCACCAGATCTTCTGCAATTTTACGGGGATTTTTTCGAAGGGGTTTTGCGAGTTGCATAGCGATGTTTGTTGCAGCATCACCATGAGACGGATCCCGCGGACTTTCAATTTTTATTTCCGGAATGTCCTTTTCATCAAGTCCAAAAGAAATTAATGCCTGTCTGATCGATTCCTGAAGATATTGCTCCATAAATAAGATTGAACGTAATTGAAAATTGGTAGTTGGTAGTATAGTTTTAGATGAGATTAAATATACAGCTTTAAGAATCCGCAATCTTCTGTAAAAAAAGAGGGGTGGTTAAAAGAGGGAAGCCTGGTCACTTTTTGATTCTGTCATGTTTCGCTTGATGAACTCAGGATCGTATTGATAAATTTCAAGCATATCAGGTTGAAATCGTTTGCCGTAAAGTCTTCGGCAGACCCCTTGAAGTGCACGTTCACCGAAATCTGTTACTTGCAGATAGCCGTGTTCATCCTCATGAATGAGTCCAAATTGCCGGGTATCGTTCACGATCAGATAGGCCAGCTTCGGAATCACGCCGATATTTTTTTCAACAAATTCCCGATGAAGAGGTTCGTTATTATAGGTAAGAACCAAACCCAGCAGATTGAGTTCCGCCTCAGTGAGTGGATACCCTTCAGAAGATTTGGTGAGCAGATTATCCCAAGCATTTTGACTGTAATAGAGTCCGAACCACCATTTGGCATGCTTCAAGAGCTTGTGAGTTACGGAACAGGCCAGATATTTACCGGGAGCGGCCCGACGCGGTTCACCCCGGTCACGATACATGCTGACCATCGTTGCAAGATCAAGTTCCTGCAGATTGGGTGGATATTTAAATATGAGATCGCTCTGTTTTTGCATGATCATCACAAATTGGTTAATGCTTTAATATATATACAAAAATTTAAGGTTTCATTATGGGAGGAATTAAGTTTAAGGAATAAAGACCTCAGGCTGAAAAGTATAATGCCTCAATACGGTAATATTTTTAAAAACCCAAACCCTGATCAGCTTGCCGGCCTGCCTTGTTCAATTCAAGTCCCGGAAGATTGCACGAGCTATTTAAACCCAAACCCCTGATAAGGGGTTCCATACGAATAGCCCCCGGCACACCTGACGGGGGATTCAATGATTTGAAACATAGAGGAACCCCGAAAGGGGTTCAATGCCTTGTCGGAAATTTCGCATGGATGGATGCCTCTGTTATTTGATACATTCAGGTATGCCGGGGTCTATTCATGTAATTCGCATCGGGCGGATCTGAGCAATACGTGATTGACAGATATGATGGCATTCACAAACCCAAAACATTGATTTTTAATTAAAAAAAGCAATTATTAGATTGTTCAGATTATTCATCAGGTAACCGGTTGAAATATGTCCTTTTTTCTATTCTTAAAACTACAAATACAGAGTAAAATAAGATCAGTTTCAATTGGAAGGGATCTGCTTTCGGGGATCTTTTTGGCTTTCATTATCCTTTTTTTGTTTTCGTATATCATCTGGTTTTCAATTTCTCTCAGATATATCATCAAAGATGCTCTGGAAATTGATGATGCGATTGGATTTGTGAACGGGTATCTGCTTTTCTTTTTTGCCGGAGAGTTTTTCTATCGATTTTTTCTCCAGAAACTACCGGTTACAGAACTTCAGCACTATTTGCACCTGCCTATAAAAAGATGGAAAATTATTCATTTTTTACTCCAAAGATCTTTTTTCTCTCTCTTAAATATTGTGGCTATTCTCTTGCTTACGCCTTTCGCAATAATGGAGGTTGCCACTGTATATAGTCCGTTTACGGCTTTTATTTGGCTGGGGACTATCGTTATGATCAGCTGGGTTGTACATTGGATTGCACTGATTTTTAAAGGTGAAATGGGTGATCGGTTGAGTGGAATGATCTCTCTGTTTATCATCTATCTGTTAATATTTGGTGCACAATATTTTGACTGGTACAATGCCGGTGAGTTGATAAAGCCCTTTTTTGATGCCGCATTAACATCATCAGTTCCATTCATAACAGGGATTCTGATGTTTACCGGGGCATATTATCTTGCATACATTTACTACAGGAACAGAGCTTATGAGGAAGATTTAACCCAAGGCAGCGGTACGATTGGGTTCAATCCCGGCCTGGGTTTTTTATCAAGGTTTGGGCCGGCCGGCGCGTTTGCAGATATTGAGTGGAAATTGATCTTCAGACATAAAAAAAGCCGTTCATATCTCTATATCAGTGGACTATTTTTACTATACGGACTCCTCTTTTATCCCAACTTCGATGTCGAAAACAATCCGGCTGACCTTCACCTGGCACTTTTCCTGGGACTGTTTATAACCGGCAGTTTCTTGTTTAATTACGGTCAATTTTATCTCAGTTGGAACTCTGCAAATTTTGACTTTTTTTTGGTTCAGAAAAAAGGAATTGAGTCGTTGATCAAAGGGAAAAACATTCTGTTCGCCGGGATTTCAGCATTTTTCTTTCTGCTGTCGATCCCTTACGTCTATTTTGGCTGGCCAATTCTTTTTGTTCATCTGACTGCATTTATTTTTAATGTTGGAATTAACATTCACTTATTAACGCTTTTAGCCTTTTGGAAACCAAAGCCGATGGACATCAATAAACGTGCGATGTTTAATTATGAAGGAATAGGGGCCGCACAATTTCTAATGTTTTTTCCATTGATGGGAATCCCATATCTCATCTATTTGCCTTTTGCACTCATCATTCATTATCAGATGGGGCTCATGGTGCTTTGTACAATTGGGTTCATGGGAATCCTATTCCATAAAAAAATAACCCGAGCCTTGGTGAACAAGCTGATTAAAAATCGCCACGAGATCTCTGCAACATTCAGACAGGAAATATGATACATATAGATTCTCTTATAAAAGCGTACGTCACGGATGTGGTTTTGGATATATCGCATTTAACCATTCCAAGATCTCAATGTTTTGGCCTGGTAGGAAATAACGGCGCCGGGAAAACCACTTTTTTACGCTTGATTCTGGACCTGATCCGCGCAACTTCGGGATCCGTTACCATTGAAGGTGAAGATGTCACAAAGTCTGAAGAGTGGAAACAGAGTACCGGATCCTATCTGGATGAACATATGTTACTCGGTTATCTCACAGCCGATGAATATTTTGAGGTGTTGAGGAAAATTCACGGGATGTCGGAGGAGGATCTGCGTCTGCATAACGAACGGTTTGCTCCCTTTTTTAATGAAGAAATTTTAGGGCATAAAAAATATGTCCGTGATCTCTCCAAAGGGAACAAAAAAAGAGTGGGGATATCCGCAGCATTTTTTGGAAATCCTCAGCTGGTACTTCTGGATGAACCCTTCGAGAGCCTGGATCCCAGTTCACAGATACGTTTAAAGAAGATTATTGAAAAAGAGAAGGAGGAAAAAAGCACGACGTTTCTGATCTCGAGTCATGATCTGGATCATGTGACGGAAGTGTGTGAACGTATTGTTTTACTGGAAAAAGGGAATGTGAAGCAAGATATTTCCGGCACGAAGGAAGAGAAGTTTAAAGCGCTGAACAGCTATTTTTCCGGGTAAATTTAAGAATCTGCCCGAAGTCCTTTAATTCCAAAAAAACGTTTAACTATCCGAATCCCGCAGCATATTTTTAAGTCCGTCACTATCACC
>JBBDJK010000159.1:0-2842 GCA_040879905.1 Balneolaceae bacterium
ATATAATCTCTGTTCAGGTCGTCAGAGTTGGCAAGTGGAGCTACCATAGGGATCTGATAATCTTCGGCAAGTCTGGCCATCCGAGTTGCCGGTTCAGAGAAGAGAGGCCCCATTACGGCATCTGCACGTTTAGACCAAACCAGTTCTTTAAATGCTTTGGCTGTTGTGTCCGGGTTTTCTGCAGAATTTCTAAAATGTAATCTCACTTTTTGATCGATACTCTTACTGTTAAAATCACTTGCGGCCAGAACCATGCCAAAATAGAGATTTCTGGGAATCGTAAAATCAGGATCATTTTCGTCAAATTCCGGAAGTATGACTCCCACGTTATAAACAGTACCGATTGGAGCCGATGGGAAGGTGTTTAGAGTACGATTCAATCCCGTTGTAGTCATTAGCTCAGATTCAATGCGTCTAATTTCTTCCGAATCTTTGGTGGTTTTTAGTAGTTCAGAAACCAACAATTGGTAGGTAACAATATCCAAATAGGATCTGGATCTTGTTACAAGGTCAAATTGAATGGTTTGGGAATTAAGTTTGAGGAGTACTTCAAAACGTTGATTTTCACTTAAATAATCCAGGATTTGATTGTAAAACCTTCGAGCATCATTTCTCAGACCGGTTCGGTTTTGACTTTCGCTGAGTTCGTGCAGGAGGGTAAGGCTTTGTGAAAAGTTCTTAGTCTCATAGAGAGATAAAGCAAATGAATATTGGGCTTCCTGTCTTACACTTTCAATACTACCGGAGAGTGCCTGAGTCAAGTAGAGATTGGCCGATGGAAATTCAGCCAATGCAAGATAACTTTTACCAGCAAAAAGGTGTGACCGCTGATCGTTAATTTGAGAAAATATTGCGGCGGCTTCTTCAAATTGATCTTCATTATAGAGCTCAAGGGCATCTTCAAAAGATTGTGCAAAAATGGATGATACGGATACTGTGATTACCAGAAAAAAGATTGATATGAATTTCATCATTATTGAAATACGTTTATCCATAAATTATCGAATGTCATACACTGAAATCAAAACAGGGCATCGTGAGAATGTTAGTGATTACTCCCATTATTGAAATGAACATGGAAGTTGGATTGAATGTCAAATCATCATTTTATATAACGTCAAGTTTAAATAAACATGACAAATAATGTTCCTAATATTGGGAAATTATTATTCCCACTCAATTGTGGCAGGAGGTTTTGAACTGATATCGTACACTACTCTGTTTACACCTCTTACTTCATTGATGATCCGGTTACTTACTTCAGATAAAAAATCGTAGGGGAGATGAGCCCAATCGGCTGTCATGCCATCAACACTGGTTACAGCTCTCAGAGCGACTGTATATTCATAGGTTCTTTCATCACCCATTACACCAACAGATTGAACCGGCAACAATACGGCTAATGCCTGCCATACATCATCGTATAGGTTATGGTTTCGTAATGATTGAATAAAAATATCATCTGCCTCACGCAAAAGATGTAGTTTTTCTTCATTAATATCACTCAATACACGAATACCCATTCCCGGACCGGGGAATGGGTGTCTCTTGATGAAATTTTCCGGAATACCGAGTTCTCTACCGACATTTCTGACTTCATCTTTAAAAAGTTCCCTGACCGGTTCAATCAATTTGAGATTCATTTTATCAGGAAGACCACCAACATTATGATGTGATTTAATCGTAGCTGATGGGCCTTTAAACGACACACTTTCAATTACATCCGGATAAAGTGTACCCTGAGCAAGGTACTTATACTCCTTTTGCGCAGAGACAACCTGATCAAATACTTCAATAAATGTATTGCCAATAATGACACGTTTCTTTTCAGGGTCTGAGACACCCTTTAAATTGTCCAAAAATTGTTTTGATGCATCAACACCCTCAACCGGAAGCTTAAGGTGTTTTTTATATGTATCAAGAACATCTTTGTATTCATTTTTTCTAAGTAAACCATTATCTACAAAAATGCAGAGTAACTGATCACCAATAGCTTTATGAATGAGGGTGGCAACGACTGTAGAATCGACCCCTCCGGAGAGACCACATAGAACCCTATCATTTCCGACCAAGTCGCGTATAGCCGCAATTTCAGTTTCGATAAATGAAGAAGCTGTCCAATTACCATTACAATTTGACAGGTGGATAACAAAATTCTTTAATATTTCATTTCCTTCTTCTGTATGTACGACTTCCGGATGAAATTGAACACCAAAAATGGGTTTAGAATGATGTTTCACTGCTGCAACAGGGGCATTGGAAGTATGAGCAATAACCTTGTATGGATCCGGCATTTGGTCAATGTGATCACCATGACTCATCCAGACAACAGATCCATTTTGCACATTTTGAAACAAGTCTGAATCGTCATCAATTAAAATACGAGCTCGTCCAAACTCCCTTTTTTCTGCTTTGGCGACGCTTTCAGGAGCGATTGCGTGTGCTAATGATTGCAGACCGTAACAGATACCTAAAACCGGAATATCCAAATCAAGATACTGGAGGTTTAATTCCGGAGCACCAAGATCGTAGACACTTTTTGGTCCGCCTGACAGAATTACGCCATTTGGAGGATGATCGGTAAATGTGTTAATGTCGACATTGAAGGGATGAATCTCACAATAGACATTCAATTCCCTGATACGTCTGGCAATGAGTTGTGTGTATTGAGAACCAAAATCAAGGATGAGTATCCACTCATCGTGATGAGTATGCATGAGGTTATTTTCTGTTGAGAACGAATGTCAAATAGCGATGTTTAAGATATCGGAATTGAACTTTCTGATTTTTTTAAAATAATTATTCATTTAGTTTAGATCTGATCAATCAATCAATCAATCAA
>JBBDJK010000159.1:2942-11979 GCA_040879905.1 Balneolaceae bacterium
TTTTTAAAATAATTATTCATTTAGTTTAGATCTGATCAATCAATCAATCAATCAATCAATCAATCAACTCTTTATAATCTTTTTGTGAGAGAAGTGATTCAAGTTCATCCGGTTCACCCATTTTAATCTTAATCATCCAACCATCTCCATAAGGATCAGTATTTACCAGTTCGGGATCGTTTTCGAGGGCACTGTTCACTTCAGTTACAACACCGGAAACAGGTGTGAAAAGTTCAGATACCGTTTTTACGGCTTCAACCGTTCCGAAAACTTCATCCTTTACGAATTCAGTACCTTCCGGCTCCAATTCGACAAATACGATGTCACCCAATTCACTTTGAGCAAAATCTGTAACGCCCACTGTGACAGTTCCATCACCGTTGTCACGAATCCATTCATGTTCTTTTGTGTATTTCAATTCAGCAGGAGTATTCATATAAATCGATATTTTAAATTAAATCAGGATTAAACTTAAAAGAATTTTCCAGGTATTGAGTGTTAAACTCGCCTTTTTGAAACCCCGGATCATTCATTAATTGTTGATGATAGGGTATGGTTGTTTTGACCCCTTCAATGATAAACTCTTCGAGAGCCCTTTTCATTCTACTGATCGCTTCTTCTCTTGTTGGTGCACTGACGATCAGTTTAGCTATCATAGAATCATAATAAGGTGGGATACTATATCCGGAATATGCATGGGTATCTACTCTGACACTGCGTCCACCCGGCAGATTAAATGATGTTATAACCCCGGCACTGGGTCTAAAGTTGTGTGCGGGATCTTCTGCATTGATTCTGCATTCGATTGCATGCCCTCTTATTTTAAACGGTTTTGTAGAAATTTTACCTCCTGATGCAGCGATAATCTGCTCTTTTACCAGATCACAAAAGACAATCTCTTCGGTGACCGGGTGTTCTACCTGAATCCGGGTATTCATTTCCATGAAATAGAAGTTGAGGTCTTTATCAACAATGAATTCGACGGTTCCGGCGCCTTCATAGTTAATCGCTTTTCCGGCGTTTACAGCGGCTTGTCCCATTTTATCTCGAACTTCAGCTGTCATAACCGGTGAGGGGGCTTCCTCAAGGAGTTTCTGATGTCGGCGCTGGAGGGAGCACTCTCTTTCGCCTAAATGTACTACATTACCGTGCTGATCACCCAATATTTGAATTTCTATATGACGCGGGTTTATGATGAATTTCTCAATATATACACCATCATTTCCGAAACAGGCTTCCGCTTCATTTCTACAAGTGATATAAGCATTTTTAAAATTATCCGGGTCATGTACCATTCGCATTCCCCTTCCACCACCGCCGGCTGTTGCTTTAATAATAACCGGGTAACCGATTTCATTAGCAATTTTTACCCCTTCTTCAACTGTATCAACAACACCACTTGAACCGGGTACAACCGGAACATTGTTCTTGATCATTGTTGCCTTGGCAGTAGCTTTATCACCCATGGTGCTAATCATTTCAGGTGATGGGCCGATAAATTTGAGGTCGTGTTCGCTACAAATACGACTGAATTCTGCATTTTCAGCCAAAAACCCGTAACCCGGATGGATAGCTTCTGCATTGGTAATTTCTGCTGCTGCAAGTATTGATGGAATTTTCAGATAACTGTCCTTACTCTGAGGAGGACCGATACAAACGGCTTCATCTGCAAACCTGACATGGAGGCTGTGTCTGTCTGCCGTAGAAAAAACGGCTACAGATTTAATACCCATCTCTTTGCAGGTTCGAATAACTCTAAGTGCAATTTCGCCTCTGTTTGCGATCAGTATTTTTTTAAACATAGAGAATTAATCTTTTTTGATAATGAAGAGAGGCTGGTCAAATTCAACGGGGGTACCATTTTCAGCAACAATTTTCTGAATAGTCCCTGAAAATTCAGCTTCAATCTCATTCATAATCTTCATCGCTTCAACGATACAGAGAGTTTGGCCCTTTTTAACCTGATCTCCCACTTTAACAAAGGGGTCGGAATCGGGTGATGCGGATTCATAAAATGTACCTACAATCGGTGATTTAACAACTTCGCCATCAGCATGATCATCATCAGATGCCTTCGTTGTTTTTTTCTCAACCTGTGTTTGTGGCGGGGCCGGTTGTTGTGGTTGTGGTGCGGGCTGTTGTGGAGCCGGCATCTGATATTGTACCGTTTGAGTAGTGTTTTCAGACTTCTTTTTTACCTTAATCTTAAAATCACCTTCTTCGATAGCAACTTCATCCACATCACTTTCTGAGATAAGGGTTAGAATGTTTTTAACGAGTTTTAAATCCATTTCTGAGAATTAATTTACTATTTCAATGATTATCCGGAATTAAAAATAAATTGATAATAATCCGGTTATAGGTTATGATTTTACTCTTTCAAGATATTCACCGGTTCGGGTATCCACTTTTACCATTTCTCCCTGGTTGATGAATAGGGGAACCTGAACAACTGCACCACCGGCAATGGTTGCGGGTTTACTGCCACCTTGTGCGGTATCACCACGCAATCCCGGATCGGTTTCAGTCACTTCCGTTTCAATATGGTCAGGTGGCTGGGCGTATAGAATCTTTTCATTCTCCACATCTACAACCAGTGTACAGACCAAGCCATCAACAACAAATTCCGGACGCTCTACCCTTGAGCGTTCTATTGGAATCTGTTCGTAAGTTTCCTGATGCATAAAGAAGAACATATCTCCATCAGCGTAGAGAAACTGGTAAGGATGACGTTCTACCCGTACGGATTCTGCACTCTCGCCGGAGCGAAACGTTTTGTCAATATTTTTATCATTTTCAACACCTTTTAATTTGGTACGTACAAATGCGCCACCTTTTCCGGGTTTTACATGTTGAAAATCAACGATCGTATAGATTTCTCCATCCAGGCGAATATTCATGCCATTTCGGAAATCTGAAGTGTTAATTTTAGCCATAATAATATCTGATTCTGATTCACCTCAAAATACTGCTGATGCAGTTGGATAACAACAGTGGTTTTTTAACCTATCAATCCCCAAATCGTTGTAAAAAGCACCACTGCAATTAAAATAGGGGAGATATACTTAATGAAAATTACCCAGATTTTACCGAATAATGAACCGTTAATACCTTCATTTCCATTTTCCATTTCAAGCAGGGCATTTTCAGTTTTCCAAAAATATCCCAAAAAGATACAGATCATTAAACCACCGAGTGGTAGTCCTACTTCGTTAAAAATAGCTACAAATGTATCAATAAGACCCAGTTCAAATGAAACGATAACACTAATCACCCCGACAATTCCTCCTACAAGCCAGGCGGCTTTTTTTCGTTTAATCCCATGTTCATCTATTACATAGGAAACCGGTACTTCCAACAGGGATATGGATGAAGTAAGTGCCGCCAATCCAAGCAAAATGAAAAAAGTAATTCCGAGCAGCATGCCAATAAAACCACCAACATTATGAAACATTTCAGGCAGTACATCAAACACCAAGGTAGTACTTGAAATGAGTGCACCGGTTACCGGATCCAGAATATTCACGCCCCCCGCTTGTGCCACAAACATGGCCGGGATGACCAGTAATCCGGCAATAACGGCAATCCCTACGTCAAAAATGGTCACATAGGCTGCTGATTCTGCAATATTTTGGTGTTTATTCAGATAGGACCCGTAGGTAATTAATGCACCCATACCCAATGATAGTGAGAAGAAAGCCTGCCCCATAGCTGAGATGATTAAACTTCCATCTATGGTTGAAAAGTCGGGTTTGAAATACATGATAAGACCATCGCTTGCTCCTTCAAGAGTAAGTATGTACACAATTAATATCAGTAAAATACCAATTAAAACAGGCATGAGAAGTTTAGTTGCTCTTTCAATTCCTTTGCTCACACCGCCGGTTACGACTAAAATTGTCAAAAGCATAAAAAAGAGAGTAAAAATGGAATTTTTGACTCCATTTCCTAAATCTCCTACATAATGTGCGGCGGTGTCATAATTGAAGAAAAAGAAGAGTTCTTCGAACACATAAGAAAGAGTCCAGCCCGAAATAACAACATAAAAAGAGAGGATCATGACACCACATAGAACTCCCCAATACCCGATTAATGGGACAAAAGGATTACCTTTACTCAGTGCCTTAAATGCACCAACAGGATTTTTTTGGGTTCTTCTGCCAATTGTTAATTCAGCGATCATAACAGGAAACCCAATGATAAAACAGCATAGAAGGTATATCAATATGAAAGCAGCTCCACCATTGTCAGCTACCTGTGTGGGAAATCCCCAGATATTCCCAAGGCCGACGGCCGATCCGGCGGCAGCCAGTATAAAACCGATTTTTGAATTCCAGGTTCCACGTGGTGTTAGTTGTGTAGTAGCCAAATCAGATTCCGTTATTAAGTTTAATTGATTGCTCTAAAATATTTGCTGTAGACTAATGACGCAACTTTCTAAGTAAGAATCCACTTCTGGGTGGTACTTCAATCCGGTTACTTACCACATCTATCGTTTGAGTGGAAGCTACTTCATGATTCACGAGTACTTCCCATGTACCGGGTGGCAAATGCTGCTCATTTTTATGGGTTGCATTACCGTTCAATATGATATAATAATTGTACATATCGCCTGTTGATTCACCACTTATAAAAAAGCTTAATTGAATTGGATCACCATAATAATCAAAACATACATCATGTGAAGCACTTTTTCTGAGAGCTGGAGCTTCTTGTCGAATTTTGATCAATTCATGATAGTAATCAAATAGATCTTGATTGATTTTTACGTCGTTAAAGTTTAACCAATTGGTTTCATTATTCTTTTCGTAGCTATTATGATCCATTTTCCCAACATCAGGATCTCCACAAGGTGTTTTTGCAATAATTTTTGAACGTGCATACTCCTGTCCGGCGTGGATCATGGTTGTACCCTGGGCTGTGAAGAGTGTAAGGGCAGCGAGTTTAGCAATTTTAAGCTCTTCATCTTTCAGTTTAATATGCGTATCCCGGTTTTCAATCACCTGATCCTGATTTTCCGGATTTAATCCGATTCGTATAAAATCACCAAGAGTATATCCATCATGACTTTCCAGATAGTTGACACAATGTTCGGAAGTTTGATATAACCCACCTTCGAATCCGGTTAATGTTCCTTTCATCACATTTTCGAGTCTTTCTCTCCGGGTTTCATGTTGCCAGTCAGAGAATATAAATCCTTTGTTGTGAAGCGGATCAGAACCTTTGATACTGTTTCTGATCCGGTCATTCCAGGAAGCCCAATCATGTTTAGAAAAAAGATCGGGGGAGTAGTAACCGCCCCATGGTTCTGCAATTAAAATGGCTTTAGGGTATTTTTTATGAATTTGATTCTTGATGCTATCCCATGTTTTTTTATCGAGCAATGCTGCCAAATCAAACCGGAAACCATCAATTTTATACTCGTCCATCCAGTGCAGCAGCGAGTCAATGATCATTTTCCTTGCAATCGGTTCTTCAGATTTGAACTCGTTGCCTGTGCCACTTCGATTCATCCATTTACCCTTGTCATCCTTTCTCAAATATACATCGGGCATTAGATGTGTGAGTGGATTCATATCGAATAGAGACGTGTGATTATACACGACATCCATTAAAACGGTGATTCCTTCAGCATGAAGAGATTTTACAACTTCCTTGAATTCACTAACTGCTGAAGTGGTTTTACCGGAATAAGAGTGGCTGTAGTCTGATGCGAAGGAACTTTCGGGGGCGAAAAAGAACGAGGTCATATAACCCCAGTAATTTTCTGAATATCTGTTCCATGTATTATGGAAGCCTTCTTTGGTTTGGATTCCATATGGGGGTTCTATAGGGGAAAATTTTTGAAGAGGCAGAAATTCAACACAGTTTACTCCCAATTTTTTTAGATATTTGATTCCACCTTGCTGATCTCCACTGATAAATTTCTGATAATAGCCTTTTCCTTTTGCCAAAGAATTCGGGTGTGCAACCAGATCTTTGAGATGCGTTTCATAGATAATCAAGTCTCTGATATCATCGGGAAAACAGTGTGAAGAATCTTCCCAGTCAAAATTGTCTTGAAATATATAAGTACGTGCTTCCTGTTTGTAGTTATTTTTAACAGTAACGTGCTTGCTGTAAGGGTCTGCGAATACTTTATCGGTATAAGGAGAATCATTTGATTTGCTGCCATTAAATATGACTCTATAACCATACCATTTCCCTTTCAGATTACCATGTATTGTCAACATCCAAAACCCGCTTTCGTCCATCTGCATAGGGTGTTCCATTCCCTGTTTTGAATCATAGGAATCAAAAATCACACAACGTATGGCTTCAGCATTTGGACAGTAAAAACAGAAACTTGTCGTATTTCCCGAGAGGGTTACACCCAGTTTGAGAGACTTCTTTATTTGCATGTATGGATTAATTAATGGGACTTCCGGGTTCAGCTTCTGTTTCAATGAAATGAAGTGTACCATCACTTTCTTCACTCATTAGTATCATACCGTTACTTTCAATTCCCATCATTTTTTTGGGTGCAAGATTGGCAACAACACAAACTGTTTGTCCGGTGATTTCATCCGGCGTGAAAAACTCAGCAATTCCGGATAAAATAGTTCTGGTTTCAAAGCCGATATCAACGGTTATTTTGAGAAGTTTTTTAGATTTTTTCATCTTTTCAGCACTCAATATTTTACCTGCACGAATATCCAATGAGACAAAATCGTCGAATGTAATCTCTTTTTTAAGTGGCTGAAAATGTTTATCCGGTGGTGTTAACTCCTCAGCTCGTTTTTGAAGTTTTTGGATCTGCTGTTCAACAACATCATCTTCTATTTTTTCAAAAAGTATTTCACCCTGAGTTATTTTTTGATTTGATTTGAGTATAGTTGAGTTGATCTGATCCCAGTACAGAGGGTCCTGTAATCCAAGTTGGTTTCTCAATATGCTCATCTTTGATGGGAGAACCGGTTGAAAGAGTACAGAAAGTGCGGCTGATATTTGAAGACAGACATGAAGAGTGTTACCACAAGCTTCCGGATTTTCTTTACGCGTTTTCCAGGGTTCCGTTTCGGTAAAATAACGATTTCCGATCCTTGCCAAATGCATCGTTTCCGATATAGCTTCTCTGAACCGGAATGATTGGTAAGCGTGTTCAATCTTCTCTTTTTGAATAGAGATCTCTTTAAGAGTTTGGATATCCAGATCAGTAGGATTACTTAATTCAGGTACAGAACTTTCAAAAAACCTTTCTGTGAAGCTGATCGTTCTGAATATGAAATTCCCTAAAATATCGGCCAGTTCACTATTTACACGGGATTGAAAATCTTTCCATGAAAAGTCTGAATCTTTGGATTCAGGTAAAATTGTACCCAGTGCATAACGCAGAAGGTCGGGTTCAAAATCGTCCAGATAATCGTTAAGCCAGACCGCCCATCCCTTTGATGTACTTAGCTTTCTGCCTTCCAGGTTCAGAAATTCATTTGCCGGTACATTATCAGGAAGGATATAGTCACCATGTTGCATAAGGGTGGCCGGGAACATGATACAGTGAAAGACAATGTTGTCTTTTCCGATAAAATGTATCAATGATGTTTCTTTATCTTGCCAGTATAATTTCCAAAGGTTCGGATCTCCTTTTTCCACTGCCCACTCTTTGGTTGCAGATATATAGCCGATAGGTGCATCAAACCATACGTAAAGTACTTTTCCATCACCTTCGGGAAGAGGGACCGGTACTCCCCAGTTCAGATCGCGTGTCACCGCACGATCTCCTAAACCCGTATCGAACCAGCTTTTACACTGGCCGAGAACATTCGTTTTCCATTCTTTTTTCCCTTCAATCCATTTCTCAAGCCTATCCTGAAAATCACCAAGTGGTATAAACCAGTGTTCTGTCTCTTTGATGATTGGTTTATTCCCTGTAATTGAGCTGACAGGGTCGATTAAATCAGTTGGTGAGAGGGATGAGCCACACTTTTCACATTGGTCACCAAAGGCTTCCGGATGACTACAATGAGGACATGTCCCTTTTACATATCTATCAGGAAGGAACATATCGGCTTTTTCATCATATAGTTGCTTTTGGATTTTTTTAGTAAAAATTCCCTGACCATGAAGTTTCAGGAAAATTTCCTGAGATGTTTTTTTGTGAGTTTCAGAACTGGTTCGTCCGTAATAGTCAAAATCGATTCCAAATCGTTTAAATATTTCTTTGTTTCCAGTGTGATAGCGTTCGATAATTTCCCAGGGAGTCACACCCTCTTTTTCAGCTGCGATCGTAATAGGTACACCGTGTTCGTCCGAACCGCTAATATGGATAATGTCTATCTGTTTTAAGCGCTGGAAACGCGTATATAAATCGGCAGGCAGATATGCACCTGCAAGATGTCCCAGATGGATCGGGCCATTTGCGTAAGGCAGGGCAGATGTGACTAATATTCGTTTGGACATAACTACTATTAATTCAGGACGACAAGTTTACTTTTAAAAACCTCTTCAATTGTCAAAATTACAACATCGGCAGACAAATTGCAGATGAAGTTTAAGGTGGAGTAGTCGAATATTTTTGAAAAAAAGCGTAAAGTGCGATACCGGCAGCGACGGATACGTTTAATGAGTGTTTCATGCCAAATTGAGGGATTTCCACAGCTGAATCAAGATGAGGCAGGAGAGATTTATCAAGACCCGTTACTTCGTTTCCAAGAATGAGGCAGATTGGTTGATTGCTAATAGAATAGTCTTGAATCATGATACTTTTATCTGTCTGTTCCAGTCCGAGAATCAAGTAGTTTTTACTCTTAAGGTCGTGAATGGCTTCGATTTCATTTTCGATTGACCTCCATTGGACGTGCTCTTCTGCACCGATAGCTGTTTTTGTGATTTCGGGACGTGGCGGAGTGGGTGTAAAACCGGAAAGCCAGCACTCTCGGATTCCAAAAGCATCAGCTGATCTGAATGCAGCTCCTACATTATGCATACTTCGTATATCATGTAACCAAAGAATGAATGAGTCACGCATTGGTGAAATGCGTTTTCTGTTTCTGTCCAG
>JBBDJK010000160.1:0-1992 GCA_040879905.1 Balneolaceae bacterium
TTGGTTCTGACAGCCATACTTTCGATCCTGTTCGGCCTTTTCCCAAATCTTTTCTTTGGGCTTTTTGACCTGGCAAACTTAATAGCAACTTCACTTTTTTGACACTATACAAATATGAAAACCTGGCACTGGATAGCACTTGGAATTCTCACTCTGATCAGCCTGATCCTCGAGTTTACATTGCTTGCTGATTATAAATCGCATTGGTGGAATTACATCCCCGGATTTTACATCATCTGGGGGTTTATCAGTTGTGTACTGATCATCTATATATCCAAATGGCTCGGTAAATTATTTATCTTTAAAAATGAACAGTATTATGATCGCTGATCTTCTATTCATACCTGCTGTTATACTCATCATCGGTGGTTTGATTCTCCCGCTGATACCGGAAAAGGCCAGATCTTCTGCTTTCCTGGTTTTCCCGCTGATCGCACTGGTAGTCGTATGGCGTTTGCCGGATCAATATTCCTTATCTCTATCGTTTGGAAACTATGAATTGATGCCTGTTTATGTGGACTCACTGAGCAGGATATTTGGGGTTATTTTTTCATTAATCGCGCTCATTGGTGGTATCTACGCCTATCATATAAAAGACCTGGGTCAGCAGTCGAGCGCTCTTATCTATGCCGGTGGTGCGCTGGGTGTTGCGTTTGCGGGAGACTTCCTCACGCTATTTGTATTTTGGGAGTTGATGGCTGTGAGTTCCACTTATCTGATATGGGCACGAAAAACCAATGCTTCCGATAAAGCGGGGATTCGATACCTGATCGTCCATATTTTTGGCGGGGGGCTCCTGTTTGCAGGAATCTTATGGCACTTTACAGAGACCGGATCCCTAAGCATCACCAGTTTCCCGGATCTGTACACACCCGCATCGGTCTTGATGCTTCTTGGAGTTTGTTTAAACGCTGCTGTTCCACCACTGCACGCCTGGCTGGCCGATGCCTATCCATTGGCAACTGTAACAGGGGCAGTTTTTCTGAGCGCTTTTACGACAAAATCTGCTGTCTACGTTCTTCTGCGTGTATACCCGGGTTGGGAAATTCTGATATGGGTCGGTATTGTAATGGCTCTTTATGGTACGGTTTATGCGCTACTCTCAAATGATATTCGACAAATTCTGGCGTATAGCATTATCAGTCAGATTGGATACATGGTGGCCGGTGTGGGGATCGGTACCGAAATGGCAATAAATGGTACGGCAGCTCATGCCTTCGGTCACATTTTATACAAATCCCTTCTCTTCATGGGAGCCGGAGCTGTACTCTATTCAACCGGAAAAAGTAAACTGACAGAGCTGGGTGGGATTGCATCCAAAATGAAAATAACGGTATTCTTCTACATGATCGGTGCATTTTCCATTTCCGGATTCCCGCTCTTTAATGGGTTCATCAGTAAATCGATGATCATAAGTGCCGTTGGAGAAGCTCATTTTGAGATCGGCATGCTTTTATTGATGATGGCCTCAGTGGGTACTTTTTTACATACCGGACTCAAACTGCCATACTTCACATGGTTTAGTGAATCCAAAAGCAACATTACAGTTAAACCGTTGCCCATCAATATGTTGATTGCAATGGGAACAGGTGCCTTTTTCTGTACGTTATTTGGGGTCTATCCCACACTGCTCTACAACTATCTACCCTATCCTGTAGAATACGAACCTTATACCGTCTATCACCTCGTAGAAATGACCCAGATTTTGGTCTTTGCATTTATCGGATTTTGGATCCTTCGTAAAAAACTGGAAGGTGAGAATTTTATTGCCATCGAAACAGATTGGATTTACAGAAGATTTGCCCCTCAATACCGAAAAATCTTTGTATATGCTACCGACACCTTTTTTGATCAGGTTGAAGCACTCATCCTGGCTATTGCCGGTAAATTGACCCATTTATTTAAAAATCCAATGCAATGGCTCAATCCATTTACAGATAAGGAAAATGAAGCCAAAAACTATAGTCCGGCGTTAGAAGTCGTAATGAGCTT
>JBBDJK010000161.1:0-1955 GCA_040879905.1 Balneolaceae bacterium
CTCCTCACAACCCCTCTCTCTGCTCAAATAACTGCAGAATTGGATAGTATTACCGTTACCGCCAGCCGAATCAGTTCTGACCTTTCAGAAAGTGGTAAAAGTGTAACCGTTATCACACCTGATGGAATCCTGTCTATGCCGGTTACCTCAATTGACGAATTATTTCGAAATCTGCCGGGGGTTAATATTAATGCACGTCAGGGATTTGGAGTACAGGCTGATGTCGGAATCAGAGGGAGTACCTTTTCGCAAGTTCTTTTTATGCTCGATAACGTACCATTAAATGACCCGTTAACTGCCCATTTCAACACTAATATTCCTGTTTCTATGTCTGAAATTGGACAAATCGAATTAATCAGAGGAGCTGCAGCAGCTTCATTTGGGGCGGATGCTGTGGGGGGTGTCATTCATATTAAAACAAAAAGTTATCTTCAAAGAGAATTAGTGAAAGATCTTGATAATGGCATCTCACAACTGAATGTTGATCTCACAGGTGGAGAAAACAAGTTGTTCATGAGTGACGCCTCCGTAGGGTTTCACGTTGATAAATGGCAATTTACAGGATCCGTTCGATCCAGCCGATCAGATGGCGAAACCGTATCCAATCCCGGCTTTGCTCAAGGGGTATCTGATAATCCAAACTTTAACACAAGATTTAATCTCCTTTCCCTCTCGGCTGCAGTTACTCATCAATTTAACGAACGACTTTCATGGTATTTGAGAGGTGGATCAGATGTTAGAGATTTTAATGCCCGATATTTCTACACAGGCAGCCCTTTTGATGAATCCGTTGAAGAGATAAATAGCAAATGGGCACTAACTTCACTTACATATAGACGTAAAAATAGCAGGTCAGAATTAAATTTCTCCTATCGAAGTGTAAATGATATCTTTGATTTTAATCCCGCATTGGCACCGGCTAATGAACACACAACGGATCAGTTTTTTACCAATCTTTCTCATCAAAAAGAGTTCTCCATAAATAACAGAACGATAAAAAATATACGCTTAATGGGAGGGGCTCAGTTTTTGTATAAGACCATTGATAGCAGTGACCGGGGAGATCATCAAGATGGTACCGGTGGTATTTATGCGATATCCGCCATTGATTTGGGCAACCGGTTTCACGTCACATCCAGCTTACGACTTCAATTCGATGAAGGGAAACGTACAAATCTGCTTCCACACATGAGTGTCGCCTACAACCGTCAGACTTTAACGGTTCGCAGTTCAGCCGGCAGGGCAGTGCGTACCGGAGACTATACAGAGAGATATATCTCCTCTTTAATAAACAACTTGACACCCCTGCGTAATATTGGGAACCCAGATCTTAAGCCTGAAACATCCAACAGTATTGATTTTGGATTAGACTGGAGACCCGTAACTCATATCATGGTTTCTCCAACAATATTTTACAGAAGCTCATCCAATCTCATAGATTACACTTTGAGGAATTCAGATACCATCGATAATGCACCGAATCTGATTCCGGGAGAGGAGTACTTTTATGCACAGAACATATCAGAAAGCAGAGCAAGAGGATTTGAATTCATCTCTTCCGGTAGAATACAAATCGGCAATCAATCATCATTTGGTATACAAACCGGTTACACCTATATCCTGACAACAAGTGACAGTGAAACCGTTTCGCGATATATTGCAAACCATCCCTCACATCAAATAAATATTGGGTTGGACTGGCAAACCTCCTGGTTCAGGATACGGTCGCAAAATGAATATATTGTTCGTTCTCATGAAGCGAATCAAGTCATTAATGGACAAATAGATCGATCTGTTTTTCTATCAAATTTAAAAGGTTCTATCACTCCATCCGCTTCACGTTTTAGTGCCTATGTCTCTATAATGAATATTACTGATACAAAATATCAGGAGATCATGGGTGCTCCAATGCCGGGCAGATGGGTTCTTGCGGGATTAAAATATCAATTCAATAA
>JBBDJK010000162.1:0-11263 GCA_040879905.1 Balneolaceae bacterium
AAAATAGACTCTGGCGACGCATAAAAGACAAAAGTAAAATGGGAGAAATCGTCAATAAAATAAAATTATCAAAACTGGAAACCGTTGACCTGGAGAAGTTGGTGAAAGGGTTTGAGATTGTTGAACTGGATTTAAAAGATTTTTTATTTCATGGTTTGATTCTGAAAGAGGGAGAATTTCGTGAAAAGATGAGCAATCATAATTGGGAACAGTATAAAGGATGCTATTTAACTGTTTATTGTTCCACAGATGCGATTATCCCAAAATGGGCCTATATGCTGGTCGTCCAGCACTCTTTTGAGCATGCAAACGGTCATTTTTTTGGGGATAAACAGAGCGCGATGAATCAGTTATTCAGAAAAAAGATCGATGAAAAAGACTGGACCGAATACGACAACAAATATGTACTTTTAAAAGGGTGCAGTAAAATGGATGTGCCGGCCGATATTTATATGTATGCTACAGAGAAGCTTCTTCACCATGTAAAAAAATTGATGTACGGAGAGGCTTGCTCAAATGTACCGGTCTACCGTAAGAGTTAAATTTATGCTTGTATAATTTCTATTTACGGTGCCTGATCACCATCGTCCAGCCGTTCAATCTCTAAATTCTCCTCACCCAACCGGATTCTGCTTAATGCAAAACGGGATGCATACAAAGAGATCAGTAGTGTGATGATCAATCCAAAGGAAGTAACCCCTATATTCACCTTGATCACACTTTGCTGCAATTCATATACAGGCATAATGACAATCGGTTGAAATGAGTTTTCCAAATATCGAACAGGTAATAATTCTGATTGCATAATGACCTGGGCAAACTGTACAGGCAGTGCAAGCTTTTCTTCAATAGTGAAACTATCAGATGTTGTAAATTTTAAAACGACATAGCCATTTGTTTGAGCTGCAATCTGTTTAACATCAAAATCGACAACAGTTGCGATATAACTCTCACCATTATCAAAAGTATTGTGTATTCCGTAGTATGTAAGTACCTGATACCCTCCCTGAAATAAAAAATATAGTGGTAGGAGCCAAATAAGAAAGATGAAAAAGTATTTATTCATATTATTGGTAAGTAAAATTGTTTTATAAACTTATTGGCTTATAACCAGGTACATCTGGTTAATTAATGCGGGATCATAAATGAGTCTTTGCATAAAATCCTGATGCATAAGTCCCCCCGACGCGTGGAACCAAAAACCGATGGGTAAACGGTCCAGAAAAAAGGCTTGAACCGCTGTGTCACCGGTATAAGCCGATGTACCGAAATCAATTCCATTCATAAGTCCCATTCTGTTGTCATAGAGGGCACCGTAATCAGTAAAATCAGCATCTATTCCTGATTGAGAATCGAGAGGCCATCGCATATAATCCAATACCTGTTGACTAACTTGTTCATTTATGATTTCCAGATTCCATAATTTATCAAGAAATTGAGTGATCTCTAAAGCAGTAGTCTTTGGAAATAACTGCATCGCATCTCTCTCTTCCATAAAAGTGATACCCAACCTGTTTTTATCAAGATATTGAGAGATTATTTCACGTTGACCCGGATTTGTCGAGTATATTTCAGATTTTTCAATAACAAACTGACGCCAATCCTGGTGATCCTGATCACTCCAGAATTTTATTAAATCGGGCATCGTACGATCTTGAAATTGAGGAGTAATAGCAAGATAAAGCCCTGAAAAAGGGAGGGGCATATCCGTACTTGAGAGATTTAATTCTGTGGGTAAGCTCAACCAGATCTCAGGATCCAGTTGCCACCACAGATAATCGGAAAGTGCCAGATCATTGTATTCTGCAAGTAATCTTAAGGCATCATCCAGATTAATCGTGTTATTTTGATCGATCCATCCTCGCTGTTCGGCAACACGATAGGCTTCCTGATGGACGGATTCATCTACGCTTATCAGTTGGTATTGAGAAATATCCTCCCAATTGATTCTCTCATCACCTGAGAAATGGCCTGAATCAATTTCCGAAGCATAAGCAAGAAGAATAAATAGGTTAGCAGTTGTACCCATTGTTCGGGATCGGTTTTCCTGATAGATTATTGTAGAATCTTGTTCTGTAATGACGATACTCACAATTGATGAAAATTCAGGATTTTCACCTACAAATTCAGATAATCCACGAAGGGAACTTGTATTCAATATCCACTCATTTCCCTCCATTAGCGCTTCTCTGTTATCAAGAAAAACCGTAAATGATTTCCAGTTCCACCCAAGTACAAATCCAAAAATAAGGATAGCGGTAATCAGAAATGTGGCAAAAAATTTGAAAAGTCTCATTGTCAAGAACCGGATATAAATTGATTGATATGTAGTAGGCGGTAATAAAACTCTTTGGAATCTCTCATATATATAAACGCATGGTACACTTGTTGCGTACCCGAAAAGAGATTGTCGAAGTAAAGATCATCTACAGAACCACTTTCCAGAACAATATATTTATAATTATAGGTTCCTTCTTTTATGATTGCATTGGTTTGCCATCTATTTACGGATTCATTATAAATAAGGCGATAAGTGGAATCTATTTCCCAATGATTAAAATCACCCACCAGATAGATCTGTTGATCCCGCCGGATATCAGTACCCGGGTCAAATGTGAAAATCACGTTTGCATACTGACCATCCAAATTGTTATTTGGCCGGCCAAATCTGCCCGGAACGAATCCCCCGGATGATGCAAATCCGGAAACATCATCGGATAGATAAATTACAGGTGGATTCTGTCCGGGTTGAGATTCAAAAATTTGAGGATTCGATTGCGATAGATTTGTCAGTGACAAGGTTAAAAATTCATAATCTCCTATAAACCGGTCACGATTGCCAACTTCAAATTTTACCTCATGCGGATCAGAAAAATCAACTTCATCTGCCTGGACTGAACGACCCCAAAAGTGATTTTGAAAAAAATAGAACTCCAGATCAAAAATGGGTTGTTCTACTATTTCAGGAATTGTGTACCAGCTTATCGGCCTGTGAGTGATTCTTAAGTTTTGCCTGGGTACACCTTGCTCTTCCACAATTGATCTTGTCGAGCCTCTGTTTTCAGTGACGAAGAATGGAAGTGATAGCATCAATTCGCCGGAGTCCTGATCTTCAACCCTAAGTAAGTAGTTCCCGCTTTTTGTAAAATGAAGCCGGTTATCAGGGAATACAAACTGAAACTGTCTGTAATCAGGTCGTTGTGCAGAGCTCACCTGGCCTGCGTCAAGAAATAGGGTATATGGACCATCCATAAAAAATTCAGGAGGAAGAGATGAGCGGCTCCAGTCCGGATTGTGATGTGTAAAAGAAATTCTGAATTGACGTGAATCAAAATCAAGAATCTCAAAGAGCAATTGCAGTTGTTGATTGCTGTTTAATTCAAGTACAGGTGCAGATCCAGGATTTCCGGTTCTGTGAAGTTGTAAAGAGTGGACTTTTTCTATCTTTACAAACTGTCCGGGTACCGTGAAATTATTACCCGATTGGTTCTCAACTGTTTCATGTCCTGATTGCCCGTTGTAATTTGATCCGGTTGTGCTGCAGCTGATAAAATAAAAACTTAGAACAATCAGAATCACCGAAGTGAATTTAAATCCTTTAAAGAATGAAATCATATTTTCAATAGGTATACTCTCCTTTGAAGACAAAAGAAATGGGTCCTTCCAGTTTAATGTTGTGATAGGTTTCTTTAGTCGGATCAAATGAAAAATAGACAAAAAGAGTGCCACCTTTTACTCTGACTTCATATTTGTAATCACCGGCTTTGCCTTGTTGCAAGTAGTGCCAACCGATGGCAGAAGCAATGGCACCGGTTCCACACGCAAGTGTCAGATTTTCGACACCCCGTTCATATGTTTGGAGACAAAGTTTATCTTTGTCAGTTCCTGAAATAAAATTAACATTGGTTCCAATGGGTTGAAAATCCGGATGATATCTAAAAAATTTACCTTTATTTATCAGTTGTTCACGATTATCAAGCCCTTCAACCGAAGATGTACATACAACATGTTCTGTGTTTGTATAAATGCTCAATAAAGCTTCATTAGCAACAATTTTCTCATTTACCACTGTCTCTAATGGAAAATGGATGACCACTTGTTCGCCATTTACTTCTGCCTGATAAATATTTTCATGAACTCTGAAAGAGAATTGATCCGGTGAGCCTAACGTCACAGCATAGGCTGCAAAGCATCGTGCACCGTTTCCACACATTCCGGCATCACTTCCATCCGGATTTTTATAGGACATCACAAGATCAGCCTCTTTGGTTTCGTCGAATTCCAATGCAATTAATCCATCACTGCCAACCCCAAATCTTCTGTTGCAGATAAACGGTGCCAGTTTACTGAGGTCATCGTCACTTAGTTTAGCAGTTCTGTTGTCGAACAAAATAAAATCGTTGCCCGCACCGTGCATTTTAGTGAAAAGGAGTTTATTTAATTCAGATGTCATTATAATTATAGTTCACTGTAGGCCGGTAAATGTTGCCAACTGTTCTGTTTAGAAATAGGTGGTTCAAGTCCGCGCATTAAGTAGAAAAAACGATTAGAGAGAACAGGGAAAATATATTTTAACTGAACATTTTGATAGAGCAAACCTTTCAAATGTTGTAAATGTTCGATCATCAAATCTGTTTTAGCAGCTTTCATTGTGTCACAAAAGTTCTTAATCACCTTTATTTGGTCTATGTTTGTAATTAAATCTTCCTGCTTTGTTTCACTGAATATCATTAAATCTCTTAAAAATTGTTCAAGAGAATTACAAAGTGCGATCTGATTTTCTCTGTTAAGTGAACGGTTCCAGTGTTGCACGATGGCGAGTATTTCGGGTACATCCTGAGAATAGGAGAATCTCAAAAAGTCGATAAGTTCCAATCGTGTTTTGCGGAGTGTATCCGGGTCGAAAAATCGGGAAAGGGAGTAGTTGCCATCCGATAAACGTGCTAAAAAATGTGCAGATTTTTCATCGTGGCCGTCAAATTTGATCAATCCTTCTGCAACTTCATCGTAAGATAAAGGGCCTAATCGAATCTGTTGGCATCTGGAAATGATTGTGGGTAAGAGTTGATCGGTTTTGGATGCCGTAAGGATAAAGAGAATGTTATCAGAGGGTTCCTCTAAGAGCTTTAAAAAAGCATTCGCAGACTCTTTACGCATTGTATCAATTCCGATTATCACAATGACTGTACGATACCCTTCATTTGGTTTGTACACAGTTCGTGGACGGATTTCTTCATGATAATAGGCAATAGAATAGAATGCCTGCAAATTTTTGGATGATTCTCCATCTGTAAGAACCGGCCTGAATGAAAAATCAACGATTTCATATGGATCATTTGAGAGAAGCTCCAGGCGAGATTTTAACTCACTCTCATCGGCTTTGCTCGGTAGTGGAATAAAAACGTGAATATCCGGATGTGTAAACCAGCTTGACTTTTTAGTCGTTGATGTCCCTTTTAAATCAGTGAGGTGATCTACGCCGTTTACAATTTCTGCAAGAGCAAGGGCAAATGCAGTTTTCCCGGATCCGTCAGGACCGGTTATCAGATAGGAATGACTCAAGCGTTTTGACAGTAGAATCTTCTGAATCTGCTCTTTCGCTTTATTCTGTCCTACAAGACGCCGATCACCAAAAGTTATGTTCTCATTTATAATATTCATTAATCTTCCCAAATATAATCAAATAGCAAAATACCTGTTGTGATTGTGACACCACAAAATCCAATCAAAGCAAAAAGGTCATTTAAAGCGGAGGCGTCCGGCCCTTCAATAAGTGCAAATTTTGTAGTTCTGGTGAGAATAAGAAGCAATGGGACAACAAGGGGTATACATAGTACAGAAAAAAGGGCTCCTTTTCGATCCGCTTGTGCGATCATTGCTGATGTTAATGTTGTAACAGCTGCCAGTCCCATCGATCCAAACAGAATTGAATGGATCAAGTAGAAACCACTTACGATCGATAGATCCATCATCAGCGAATAGAAAAAAAAAGTAAATATGTGAAGGATTAAAAGGAATAGAAAATTGTAGGTCAGTTTTCCGATATAAACATTTGTAGCCGATGCGTGTAATTGTAAAAGCGGCCAAGTTTTTTTTTCTGTTTCTTGTAAAAATGACCTCATCATACCGGACATTGCAGCAAATAGGATAATGATCCATATAAGTCCGCTTTTAGGAGTCGGATCCAGTTGATTGGCTCTCAATGTAAAGAGAATTAAGAGTAGAGAAGCTCCGGTGAATGCCAAAAGAGTATTTAGGGCATATTTGGTACGTAGCTCCTGGGTTACTTCTTTTCTAAATATTGCAAGCGATGACCTGAACATGCGTTCTATTTGTTGTTTGATTGACATCAAAGGTACAAAAAATGAGTGGTAATTATTCGAATGGATTCCGGGAATATTGGTTCGAGTGATAGATCAAATCCATATAAATTCCGCCTTACTGTGTGTAATTGATCACATGGTTCGTTAACTTTGGACGTTGTACACGTTGCGCTTTATTTTAAATGATAAGAATTGGAATCCGACAAAATATTTCTTTATGAATATCCACACATTAATTGAACCCAAAACCATTCTTGCCGATTTAGTTGTTTCGAGCAAAGAAGATTTACTCAACAAGATGATTGGAACACTTGAGAGCAGTGTCAGTAAATCTCAGTTGGAAGATATTCGTCGAGCGGTATTTGAACGGGAAAAAATTATGTCGACAGGTGTTGGGAAAAATTTGGCCATACCACACGGAAAGGTATCATCTGTGGATGAACATTTGGCCTGTTTTGCCATTTTGAAAAATCCAATCGATTTTGATTCAATTGATGATAAACCGATTGATATGGCATTTTTATTGATTGGGCCTGAAAAGAAAAATAGTGCTCATATTAAGCTATTGAGCAGGATTTCAAGGCTGATGAACAATAGTTCATTCAGAATAACACTATCAAATTGTACAACTGTAGATGAAATTCATAAAGCTTTTAAAAAGGAAGAGATTAGCTATTTCGGTAATTGAAACCGAACCTATGAAAAAACTTCAGGTTATCTCAATAATGATATTGTGTCTGCTGTTTATTGGATTCATTCCTGTAAACAGTAGTGCCCAACTATCACCTGAAATAAGTACAATCATTGAAAACAGTCAAGCTTCCAACGCTTTTTGGGGGATACAGGTTAGGGATCAAAAAGGAAATCTGATCGAGAATTTACATGGTGATAAACTGATTCGTCCGGCATCCAATTTAAAATTGATAACAGCCGGTGCCATTTTAGATCGTATAGGTGTTGATTATCGCTATGGCACAATTTTATTTGGTGATGGTGAGTTAAAAGACTCTGTTTGGGTGGGTGACTTGATTGTTAAAGGTTCAGGTGACCCATCAGTTAATGGAGAGTTTTATAATGATAATCCGCTCTTTGTTTTTGAAAAATGGGTGTCCGCTCTAAAAAATCTGGGTATTCAATCCATACAAGGGAATCTGGTAGGTTTCGATGGCCTTTTTGATGATGTCCCTTACCCAAAAGGTTGGGAGTGGGACGATCTTACCTACTACTATGCTCCTGAAATTAGTGCATTATCATTTAACTCGAATGTTGTGAATCTGGAAGTGATTGCGGATGGCCCGGTTGGTACCACACCCAAAATCGAGTGGTCACCTTTTAATACGCCTTATGTGGAATTCATAAATGAACAGATCATAACTGCCCCGGGAACCCGGTTTGATGAGTCATATCGAAGGATTTTAGGCACCAATACCATTTTTTTAAGAAGTACTCTTCCACAAGGTCATTATGAGACAGAACCGCTGTCTGTATTGAATCCATCAACCTATTTTATGGATACATTCTATCGGTATTTAGAGATGCGGGGGATAGAAATTGATGGATCCATTTTTATTAACAGTGACTATTATGATTGGAAAGGCTTAAGTGAATTGGATTTAACCCCGATAGATGTTCACTTGTCAGAACCGATGTTCAGGCTTGTGGAGTGGTTAAACCAGGAGAGTGATAATTTCTTCACCGAAATGATGGTTAAGTTAATGGGTCATTCATCTTTTAATGTGCAAGGGACTACAGAGCTCGGTTTAAATGTTTTAAAGGAGTTTATGCACGAAATGGAAATTGATTCTTCGACGGTTACTTTAAGAGATGGTTCGGGTATGTCACCAGCCACACTTATTCAACTGGAACAATTCAATCATTATCTGACTAAAATAAAAGAGAAAGAATATTTCACTTATCTATATAATTCTTTAGCAGTTGCGGGTCAAAATGGTACATTGGCACATCGATTTCGGAATAGTGAGGTTCAAGGAAAGTTCATCGGTAAAACAGGTTTTGTTTCCGGTGTAAGAGCGTTATCCGGTTACCTTACGACGCAATCAAATCAGGAACTGACTGTGACGATCATAACCAATAATTATTCTGTTCAGACCAGTCATGTCGATTTCATACATCAACGAATTCTTGAACAGCTATATTCACTCTATTAATAAAGATGGCAAACAAAAAAGCTACTATATTAATTACTGATGACGAAAAGAGCATTCGAAATGCGCTGAGAGAGATATTGGAGTTTGAAAAATACTCTGTTTTAGAGGCAGAAAACGGTGAGAAGGCATTAGAGATTATCGATTCGAATCCGGCAATTGATCTGGTCTTGTTGGATATCAAGATGCAGGGTATGGATGGTATTGAGGTACTTGAAAAAATTAAATCAAAAGAGCCGGAACTACCTGTGATCATGATATCCGGGCATGGTACCATAAAGATAGCTGTTGAAGCGACAAAAATGGGAGCATTTGATTTTTTGGAAAAACCACCCGATTTGAATCGATTGTTAATCAGCATTCGAAATGGCCTTAAAAGTAGTATGTTGATTAAAGAGAACAAACAGATGAGGTCTGAGCTTCACGGAAGTACAAATATTATTGGCAATAGTGCATCCATGATTCGTATCAAGGAGTTGATTTCCAAAGTAGCTTCCAGTAACAGCAGGGTTTTAATTACGGGTGAAAATGGAACAGGTAAAGAGCTTGTTGCAAGGGCAATTCATGAACAAAGTAAAAGAGGTTCAAAGAAATTCATCGATGTAAACTGTGCAGCCATTCCTGCAGAACTACTCGAAAGCGAATTATTTGGACACGAAAAGGGGGCATTTACCGGGGCAATATCACAGCGAATCGGAAAATTTGAACAAGCAGACGGTGGAACCTTGTTTCTGGATGAAATAGGTGATATGAGTAGTGACGCACAAGCGAAGGTACTTCGTGCTTTG
The DNA here is from genome assembly GCA_040879905.1 of Balneolaceae bacterium. Lineage (GTDB taxonomy): Bacteria > Bacteroidota > Rhodothermia > Balneolales > Balneolaceae > Rhodohalobacter. Next base: position 9,277 of record JBBDJK010000162.1, read on the forward strand.
CAAGAAAATCAGATCGTAAGGGTAGGGGGAAAAGAACGCATCGATGTAGATGTGCGTATTTTGGCAGCTACAAATAAAGACCTCCAATCGGAGATCGAACAAGGTCAATTCCGCGAAGATCTGTATCATCGCTTAAATGTCATACCCATTCATTTACCACCACTAAGAGAACGGGTGGAAGATATACCTTTGCTTTCAGAATGGTATCTGGATAGATTGGGTGAAAAGGAGATTATTTTTTCAGGAAAATCATTTAATGAATCAGCACTCAAAGCGATGAAAAAACTGGATTGGAGTGGTAATATCCGTGAATTACAGAATGTAATCGAACGTGTGGCACTACTCTCAAAGAGTGAGGTTATCACAGATGAAGATATTGATCGCTTAATAACCCGCAAGAAGAAATCTGTGGATCAGTTAAGTTCTGTACTTGATAAAACGGACTCTTTCCAGGAGTATAAAAATGAAGCCGAAAAACTTTTTCTATTGAAAAAGCTTGATAAATATGACTGGAACATATCAGTTACTGCTGAAGCAATCGGTATCCAGAGAAGTCATATTTATAATAAAATGAATAAGTACGATATTGAGAGATAAACGTTTTTGATTTTATAAATAGTTTTTTGGTGATATTGGTATCTAACAAACAAAATGTAGTGAAGATTAAATAATCATTAATCAATAATTAATAATAAGAACGTGTCTGCAAAAATAATTGATGGTAAAAAGGTTTCAGAGATAACCATGTCACTCATAAAGGAAGATGTGGAGAATTGGGTGAATTCCGGAAATAGAAGACCTTTTTTAAAAGTTGTTCAGGTGGGAACCGATCCTGCTTCCACAACCTATATTGGCGCTAAAACCCGTGCTTGTAAAGAAGTAGGGATCCACACGGATACAACTCATTTATCTGATACCGTATCTGCCCGTGAGTTGAAAAAGACAATACGTGAATTTAATCAAGATGAATCGATTGATGGTATTTTAGTACAACTTCCACTGCCACTTCATCTATCATCACATGATGTGATTGAAAGTATTGACTATCGCAAGGATGTGGATGGATTTCATCCGATGAATGTTGGCAGACTTGCAGTTGATCAACCCACATTTAAATCGTGTACTCCCGCCGGAATTTTTGAGTTATTCAGGTATTACAGCATACCTGTAAAAAGTAAACACGCGGTTGTAGTGGGGGCAAGTAATATTGTGGGAACTCCAATGGCCACGATGCTCTCAAGGGAAAACGCAGAAGGAAAAGCGACAACAACGATTTGTCACAAATACACAAAAGATTTGACTCAACATACAATTGGAGCTGATATATTGGTTGTGGCTGCAGGTCAACCCAATTTGATTAAAGCGGAGATGGTGAAAGAAGGGGTCGTAGTGATCGATGTGGGCATTAACCGTATTGCGGATGAGACAACTGATAAAGGGTATAAACTTGTTGGAGATTGCGATTTTGAAGGCCTTAAGAAAAAAGCGAGCTGGATCACACCGGTTCCCGGCGGCGTTGGGCCGATGACCGTTGCAATGCTCATGAAAAACACACTGTTGGCAGCTAAAAAGTCAATTTATCCGGAAGAATGATTCAACCTTATTAATACTGATAATAAGCCGTAATGAATACGGTTTTTAAAAATAAACTATAATCAATATGAAATATATAATCTTAATACTTATCACGTTCTCATTTATGATGACTTCATGTAAAGATTCCGGCCGTATGGCAGATAATCCTCTTTATACATCCAGTTCTCTGCCCTTTGAAGCACCGGATTTTGATGCTATTGAAGCGGAACATTTTAAAGATGCATTTCGGGATGGCATGGCATATCAGTTGGAGGAGATTGAAGAAATTACGTCCAATTCAGATGAACCGACATTTGAGAATACAATGATTGCATTGGAGAAGTCAGGAGAATTATTAGGCAGGGCACGAAGAGTATTTTCCAATCTTACCTCAGCTCACACAAACGAAACG
>JBBDJK010000163.1:0-10849 GCA_040879905.1 Balneolaceae bacterium
TCTTTTATTCATTGAATGTAGACAGACAATACTCTATCTTTGATACTTGTTTTGGGAGAGGTGCCGGAGCGGTCGAACGGGCTCGCCTGGAAAGCGTGTGTACCTTGAAAAAGGTACCGAGGGTTCGAATCCCTCCCTCTCCGCTTGAAAAGGTTTTGTGAATGTTCACAAAACCTTTTTTTATAGAAATAAACTGATCAAAAGAACAATTGAAACGCCTGTAACACCTATAATTGTCTCCATAATAGTCCAGGACATCAACGTTTGCTTCTCGGTTAATCCCATAAACTCTTTTACCAGCCAAAAACCGGAGTCGTTTACATGAGATAGCACTGTTGCACCACAAGCAATAGCGATTACAATACAACCGATTAATGGGGGAGAGTATCCGGCAATTTCAATAATAGGAGCGATTAAACCTGCAGAAGTAACCATCGCAACCGTAGCAGATCCCTGAGCCACCCTTATGACCGTCGCAACAAGGAATGCGAACAGTACAACTGGCAGATTACTCGCCGACATCACATCCACAAGTACATCACCCACACCTGCTGTTACGAGAACCTTCCCAAAAACACCACCTGCACCTGTCAACAGTATAATCATACCTACCGGTTGCATCGATTTTGTTGCAACCTCTTGAACCTGATCTCGGGTAAAACCGAGTCTGGTTCCAAGAAAATAAAAGGCCATTAGTGAAGCAATGATCAAAGCCGTAAATGGATGGCCAATAAAAGACATCCATATATGGATCAATGACCCTTCTTCAAAGATGACATCGGATGCCGTATTCATTAATATTAAAATCAGTGGTACAATAATGATCATTACTGAGATACTAAACCCCGGCACTTTAGTAACATTGGAAACGGAATCTGCATCTGTTTCCGATATCATGTGTTCAGGCACACCCACTTTTATCTTATCTCCTATATATTGACCGAAATAGATACCACCAGCCATTGCCGATGGAATTCCGGCGATAATTCCAATCAGGATTACCCAACCAAGATCTGCTCCGAGCAGTACTGCTACAGCAACAGGGCCCGGCGTTGGCGGTATGAACGCATGTGCAACTGCAATACCCGCTGCCAACGGAATACCGTAATGAAGTATCGATTTACCTGTTTTACGTGTAAGATCATAAACAAGGGGTATAAATAGGATCAAAGCGACTTCAAAAAAAACCGGTATGGCTACTATTAGACCGATTAACGACAACGCCCAGGGTGCTTTTTTTTCACCAAAACTTCGTATGAGTGTATCTGCTATTTGGCCGGCACCTCCTGATACTCTCAATATTTCACCAATCATGGTTCCTATTCCAATCACAATTGCTATATATCCCAAAATACCACCCATTCCTTCCCTGATCGTGTCGATAATATCTTCGATGGGTATCCCACCAACTATAGCAACGACCATACTGACTATCAGAAGTGCGATAAAAGCTTGCATTCTGAAATAGATAATCAGCAATAACAGAGCAAGAATACTAATAATGGTTAGAGATATTAAAAATGTGGCAGACATATAGGTGTGGTGAGTTATTAAAACTTTTTCAAGGAGACAATAGAGAAAAAAAACAGATTGCGCAAAAGAACTTTACATTGATATCCACTTTTTTAATACATCAGGCAAGATGAATTTCAAATGATTACTAATATCTATTGACAGCCCTCAGAATAATAATTATATCAGAACTCATTAAATTAAGTCAATGGATTGAACAAATTGAACTCCTTTTGATTTCATCTCCTGTAATGAAGATTCCAATGAACCATTCAAATCGATACCGCGAACGGCATCCTCTACCAAAATCATATTAAATCCCTCTTTTAACCCATCCAAAACGGACCATTTAACACAGAAATCAGTAGCAAGTCCAACCGTATATAAGTCTGTAATCCCACGCTCATTGAGATATCCAGTTAAACCGGTCGTTGTTTTTTTATCATTTTCATAAAAAGTTGAATATGAATCAATATCAATTCTAAACCCTTTACGCACGATAACTTGTGATTTATTAGTGTTCAGATTCGGATGAAAATTCGCACCCTCAGATCCCTGAACACAGTGGTCAGGCCATAAAACCTGCTCTCCATACTCCATTTGGATCGGGTCAAATGGATTTTTCCCTTCATGTGATGATGCGAAAGAGGAGTGGCCGGACGGATGCCAGTCTTGTGTTTGTATGATGATATCGAATGAGTCAATTAAGCGATTGACGATCGGTATAATTGAATCACCTTCAGGCACAGCTAATGCTCCCCCCGGGCAAAAATCATTTTGGATATCTATAACTAATAATGCTTTCATAACTATGTAATAATTTAAGGTTTCAAACTGACTAACAGTTTGTCTCTTGTTTCCATTAATTGAGTACTGATCCCAATTTTATAGATATGAGGATTATCAAAACGTTTGTACTCAGGATGTAAATTGGCAAATCGTTCCTTTTTGTACGCTACAATTTCATCAACTTCCGGCATTTCAAAGATCTCTTCTCCATTATCTATCACTTTAAAAAGAATATTTTCATATCGGCGCCCTGTTAAAGAAGTTTTTTTAGATGGAAATGTGGGGTGGTGCATTCTTTCTGGATTCTCTTCACTTTCTAAAAGGATTGCATCACCATAAAACGAGCCATCGTCATTTAAATATCTAAATATTTTTTTCTTCCCGGGTAAGGTAATTTTTTCAATGTTCTCCGATATTTTTAAAGTTGGTTGGTCCTGAATAGAACTCAGTTTATAGACACCATCCAATGCAGGAGTTTCATTCCCTGTTACCAATCGGGTTCCGACTCCGTAAATATCTATTGGGGCTTCTTGTGTTCTTAAACTGGCAATAACCCGTTCATCGAGTTGATTAGACACAGCTATTTTCACGTTTTGAAAACCGGCCTTGTCCAATAAATTCCGAGATTGTCTTGAAAAATAAGCGAGATCTCCACTATCCAACCGAATACCTTTTAACTCATACCCCTTTTCCCGGAGTTCTTTTGCTGCAATAATTGCATTGGGAATTCCACTTCCCAATGTATCATATGTATCTACCAGTAAATGTGCTGATTTTGGATAATGTTCACAATACGTCCTGAATGCCGTTAATTCGTCATCAAATGCCTGAATCCAGGAATGTGCCATAGTACCACCGGCAGGTATATTAAACCGTTGTGCCGAGTAAACATTTGAGGTGCCGTCAAAGCCACCAATCATAGCTGCACGTGTTGCATGGATTCCGGCCAATCCCTGTGCTCTCCTTAAACCAAAATCGAGAACAGTTGAATTTTCCCCCGCAGCATACTTAATACGAGATGCTTTTGTTGCGATCAAAGATTGAAAGTTGAGTACATTCAATAACAGTGTTTCTATGACTTGCGTCTCAAGAAGGTTTCCTTCAACCCGTAAAATAGGTTCACCCGGGAAAACAATTTCTCCTTCTTTTGCCGACCATATATTTCCTTTGAATTGAAATTTCTTTAAATATTCAATAAAATCGTTTGAGAAATCTTCTTTTAGGAGATATTCTAACTCCTCTTTACTGAATTTCAGATGATGAATGGTCTCAATCAGTTCTTTTAATCCTGCAAAAATTACATAGCCACCATTAAACGGGACTTTTCTGAAAAAATAATCAAAACCGGCTTTTCGATCATGAATACCGGCTAAATAATAACCCTGAGCCATTGTTAACTCATAATAATCTGTAAATGAGGCGGGATGATCTATATACATAATTTATGATGACTTAAATTTAAAAGGAAAATAGGAAAAGCCCGATTGAATGAGAAAATTTAATGTGCCAAATTGTTCAATTGTCATATACGTATTTGAAGATTTACTCACCAATAAGGACGATTTGCAGATCCATTACATTGTTTCCTGTCGGGCCTGTCATGATATGACCGCCTATTTTTTTAAAAAAATGATAGCTGTCGTTGTTTTGAATGAAGTCAACCGGATCTAATCCGATATCAACAGCATTTTGATATGTTTTTTGATCGACAACAGCGCCTGCAACGTCTGTAGGACCATCAATTCCATCGGTACCGGCACTTAGAAAAACAATTTCACGTTGATGTTGATCAAATTTTTTCAAATGCTTTGACATTCTCAATGCAAGTTCCTGATTTCTTCCTCCAAGTCCGTTTCCCTGAATTTGTATGGTGCATTCACCATAGAACAAAAGGGCTTTTTTTTGATTCGCTTTAGCCGGCAAACTCTCTATTTGTTTCATAATTTTTTTCTCAAAATCATCAATTAATCCTTCCCATGCAGGTTCTATGAGAGTGGTATTAAATCCTCTCTTTTCTAAAAGTTCTTTTGCACGATTTGCTACTTTATTCGCTGATGAGACAACGTATGTATCGTGATTCTCAATATCAGAAGTCGAGTTGTTTAAGTGCCCCCGATCTTCTCCGGCCAACCCATTATTCAAATGTTTTTGAACGGTGGACGGATACTTCTTTAGAATTTGATACTTTTTTGAAACTGATATTGCATCGGTAAATGAAATTTTTTGTGCTACAGTTGGGCCACTGCCAATATACTTTAGATCATCATTCGGTATGTCAGAGATGACAAGATCAATTAACCTTTTGCCGGTAAGATATTGCAATAACTGGCCCCCCTTGACTTTTGAAAGTGTTTTTCGAACCGTATTGATTTCCTGAATGGATGCTCCCGACTCAATTAGTAATTGATATACTGCTTGAAGATCGTTAACCGATATTCCTTCTGATGGAGAGCATAATAATGACGAGGTTCCACCGGATAGTAAATTAATCACTATTGAATCATCTGGAATCTTTTTTAGATATGAAATCAAACCATTGGTAGCGTCTATACTACTTTGATCCGGTATCGGATGAGAACCGATTTCCATCTTGATTTTTTTTAAATTGGCGACAGAATTTGGAGGAGCAATGATAAATCCTGATTCCAACCTATCTCCCAATATAGATTCCAAAGATTTTGCCATTGATACAGAAGCTTTACCGCTGCCTATGGCATATATCTTTTGATGATCATTCAACCTGAAAGAATGACCATCAATAACGAGTAATCTATCGATTTCTGACCAATGGATGATATTTGGCATAAATTGAGACGGATCGACACTCTTTAAAACTGATTTAAAAAGTTCAATGGCTAACTTTTTTAAGCTCATTCTGGTCAATTGATTAGTGTTAATATCAAAATAAGAAAAATAAAGAGGGATTAAAGAGTTGATCCGCACTTGATTACTTTAAAAATAACACATACTATCTTTCTGCAACAGGTTCCTGTCCGATCTATTTCGGATTAGGATGAAAAGGGAATCCGGTGAAAGACCGGAACTATCCCCGTAGCTGTAAGCTCATGAATTACGTTAGTCTTATAACACCACTGTCTCAATATTTTAAAAGGGATGGGAAGGTTGCTAACGTTGAGTAAGTCAGAAGACCTGCCTGGTTGCAGTTTTATTCACAGGCTTTCGGAGGAAAGGCCGGGAATGTTTTCTGACTGATTTCTAATTTAGCCATTCAGTCGACTTCAGATCCCACTCTTTTTTTCATCGGAAGCTCATTGCATAACCTAAAAATCAAATAAAACAATGAGCAAATTACAGACCATACTACTATTTACTTTTTTGATCTGGTATACACCGGATATTCAATCTCAACAGCTAACAGCTGTATCGGATACCCTGGAACTGGATCAAATTGTTATCACAGCAACAAAATTACCGGTCACTGTACGAGAAACTATCACTCCGGCAATTGTAATTTATAGAAATGAGATTGATCGAAGCAGCAGCCGGGACCTTGCACAACTCCTGAATCAATACAGCGGAATCCGACTCAACAATATTCAAGGGACTCCCAGTGCAAATCAGTCACTGTTCATGAGGGGCGCGGGTGGTGAATACACTTTAATTCTGATGGATGGTTTGGCGATTAAAGATCCTTCAGGCGTTGGGGGAGCCGTTGATTTACGATCCATACCCTTACAGAATATTGAACGGATTGAAATACTAAAAGGAAACCAGTCAACTCTATACGGTTCGGATGCGTTGGCGGGGGTCATTAATATTATTACCAATAATGAAGCAAATTCTAACTTTGATCCAAGCGTTAACTTGTCATATGGTACTTATAACAGTTTTAATGGCTCTGCCTCAATAAATGGAGCTGTATCAGATCAAATTGGTTATGCTTTGCATTATTCCAAAGAGACAAGTGACGGAATCAGCGCGGCAAAAGATCCTATCGGTACAGGTGACTATAATGCGGATGGGTTTAGTCATGATACATTTAATGGTAGGTTCTATTTAAATATTACTGAAAAACTAACCATTTCCCCTTCATTCAGATATTCCGATTACTCTGGTGATTATGATCAGGGGGCATTTCAGGATGGTGAAAACCGGTTTGATCTCAAGAGTCTTAATCCTTCTATTCGAGCAACTTACAAGTCTGATAAGGTCTCAATACATTCAGGTTACAGCTACATCCGAACTGAGAGAATGTTTAATGACTCTTATGGCTTAACAGAGTTCGATGGACGTTTTCATAATCTGGATACATACTCTACAATTGATTTGAGTTCATCACTAAGCTTATTAACCGGGATTAATATTCAATCTTCACTACTGCCGGAGAATAGCTCAAATAGTGAACAATTTTCAACGAACATCATAAGTCCATATTCAACAATTCTCTTTAGTCCGGGCAGTGTATTCAGTTCTCAAATAGGAATTAGGTATAATAAACATTCAGAGTTTGGCAGTGCAACAAATGTTACGTTGAACGCATCCTATCGATTATTGGATAATCTCAAAGTTTTCAGCACTTTTGGTACCGGATTTAAAGCACCTACACTAAATGAACTATTTGGCCCTTTTGGTGCCAATCAGAATTTAAAACCTGAAAATAGTCGTGAATTTAGTGCCGGGTTCGAAATTTATACTCCCGACAACAGACTGAATTTAGCCCTTAATTACTTTAATCGATCCATCGAGGATCGAATTATTTATGTTTTTGATCCGGGATATTTAAATCGAGATAGAGAAAACAGTGATGGTATAGAAATTTCCGGTAATTGGAAATTTTCTATAAATAATTTATTAACAGTTTATTACAACAGGATTACCGGGGAAACTATTCAATTAAATGAGTTGGGGAATCGACAGGATAGTGCGGGTTTGATCAGAATACCAAAGCACAATTTTGGTCTCTCTGCAAGCATTCAACTATCAAAAAGTCTCAATATTAATCCTGAGGCAGAATGGGTTAGTGAACGAACGGATCTTTTTTTCAACCCTGAAACTTTCATAGCTGAGGAGGTAACACTGGAGAGTTATCTGCTCATTCATCTGCATGCAGAGTATGAACTCAGTTCATTAAAATCGATTCTGTTTGGTTCTTTGAGAAATCTATTAAACAGCGATTTTACAGAAGTGTACGGATTTAGAACAATGGGAACCCATGGGAGAGTTGGGATTCGGTTCCAATTTTAACAATTAATGAACAGATTAAATAAAGTACCGGAATTCGTATACCGGTACTTTACTTATCTATGATTCCGTCACTAATCTAAAATCGCCGAATCCACTTGTCGCTTCAAAAATCAGTGTTCGATTCGGATAGACCCATATTTCTCTTGTCGGAGCATTCGTAGGTAATCGACGTTCAATATTATCAGGCGGGCCATAAAGAATATATGCTTTGCCTTGATCGGTTTCATACCCCGGATTTGTCACAGTCGTATAATTGATATGTGCAAAATCGATTCGTTTATAATACTCGTTCATAAGCTCATTAAATTCAGTATCCGGGGTTGGGTCTCGCGATTCCCAAAAATCCCGGAATTTTTGCTCTTTTTCTGCTGTTGATCCGGATTGAAGGCGTTTAATTTCATCTTCACTCACAATAAATTTCATCATGTCAATAGCCACATTCAGATTATAAAGACTGATCGGCATATCTAACCATTGAGAACTGACATTTCTGAACCCAAGCGGTTCTTCCTGTCCATTTTTGAGTAGTCGCAGTTGGTATCGTGAATTCTCAAAATTTTGATTGGGTATCGAAACATATGCGTAAAGAGCACCCTTGTTATTCAATTCTGCATCAAAAATAATTCCATCCTCAGATTTTCTCCAAACTGCATCCGTAATATGCACCATCTTATCATTCGTAATTTCGACGCTATACCTGATTTCTTCGTCAATCTTGTTACGATTTCCGGGTGCTAATTTCCGTATTTCAAATGTAAACTGAGGATCAGATTCTAATTCATCTTCAGAATCGTTTACAGGTAACCGGATTAATAGAAAGTAATCCTGTCCATATAACACATTGCTCCCGTAATTGAGGAGGGATGCGGATAAATGTTCATCTTTGACGGTCAGTTCGTTCAGCAGGATAAAATCGACCGAGTCTGCTGCACTCATTTCAGGAATCGATAAATTTCTCCGGTTTGAAGAGCTCTCCCGAACCGAACCTCCTCGTGCAAGTTGCAGTTCATAGTGATAATCACCTGCTGCAAGATGTCCGGGAATAAACGCTTCAACATGATTAAATCTGGATTTAGTCTCTTCAAACGTATTAACCCAGATCGTGTCTTGCCAGCTATCCCGTAGGATCGATGTAGCATTCGCAGATCTTCGAGATGTTGGAATAGAACCATCAAAAATCTCTAAACCCATTCGGACAGGTGCAAAATATTCAATATCCGGGGAAGGTAATTGCATATCTGGCCGGACTCTCAAGAATGAGATCAAATCGTAATCAAGTCTGAAAATCACAGAAAACTGAGCGGTACTATCTTCGGATGGCAATACGATATGATCTACATAGGATGAAGGCTGCTCCGTGCGTTGCAGAAGAGACTCGTATAGAGTCGTTCTTCTTTGCGCATCAGAATCGAAAAATGTCAGCAATAAAAAACCTGCAACGAGTATGATAATTTTGTACATAATCAATAAACCATTTTTTATAATAATCAGATGAATGCGATTTCTTCGCTATCTATCTTGGAACGTGAACAATACAATCAGTATTATCAATCCTGTCAAATTAATTAAAACATTCTCGTTATGAAACAAAGCTGGATCAAAGAACTCGTTGAATCATTTCAACTTCAAGAAAAACAGATTAAAAAGGGTGGAGGTACTGCCAGGATTGAAAAAGAGCATAAAAAAGGAAAAATGACAGCCAGAGAGCGAGTTCAATTTCTGATCGATGATGAATCCCGATTCGATGAAATCGGTTTATGGGCAGCTCATGACATGTATGAAGAAGAGGGGGGATGTCCTTCGGCAGGTGTTATAACAGGTGTCGGAAAAGTGTCCGGTCGAGATTGCATGATTATCGCAAATGATGCAACTGTTAAGGCCGGGGCATGGTTTCCAATGACAGCTAAAAAGAATCTTAGAGCTCAGGAGATAGCCATGGAGAACCACCTTCCACTCATCTATCTTGTCGATTCAGCAGGGGTATATTTACCCATGCAGGATCAGATTTTCCCCGATAAGGAACATTTTGGGCGAATATTCCGGAATAATGCCGTGATTAGTGCTAAAGGAATTCCCCAGATTGCAGCGATCATGGGAAGTTGTGTAGCCGGTGGCGCATATCTTCCGATAATGAGTGATGAAGCACTCATAGTGGACGGCACAGGGAGTGTGTTTCTTGCCGGAAGCTACCTGGTTAAAGCCGCTATCGGAGAGCAAGTTGACAATGAAACACTGGGAGGAGCGACAACACACACAGAAATAAGTGGAGTTACCGATTACAAAATGAAGGACGATTCTGAGTGTCTGTTGACGATAAGGGATCTCGTCGATAAACTGGGGCCTTATCAAACGGCCGGATTTAACCGAAAAGAATCTCTACAACCAAAACTGAAAATAGAAGAAGTACTGCAAGATTTCCCGGACGACAGAACCCGCCCGTACGATGTAATGCCTGTTTTAAATTCAATAATCGATCGAGAATCATTTATTGAGTATAAAAAAGGATATGGTCAGACACTCATTACAGGATATGCCCGAATGGATGGTTGGAGCGTTGGTATTGTCGCAAATCAGCGAAAAATTGTAAAAACCAAATCGGGAGAGATGCAGATAGGAGGTGTGATCTATTCGGACAGTGCAGACAAAGCTGCCAGATTTATTATGAACTGTAACCAGAAAAAAATTCCACTGATCTTTTTTCAGGATGTTACAGGATTTATGATTGGGAAAAGGAGTGAGCATGGGGGTATTATCAAAGATGGGGCAAAAATGGTTAATGCCGTTGCTAATTCAACAGTACCAAAAATAACGATCATCACGGGTAACAGTTATGGGGCGGGTAACTATGCGATGTGTGGGAAAGCTTATGATCCCCGTTTTATCTATGCCTGGCCCTCGGCACAGATAGCCGTAATGGGCGGTTCACAGGCAGCAAAAGTGATCACTCAAATACAGGTATCATCATTGGAAAAAAAAGGAGAAAAACTGAGCGATTCTGATAAAAAAGAGATTTTAAACAGAATCAAAAATCGATATGACCTTCAAACAGATGTTCGATATGCGGCTGCCAGACTATGGGTTGATGCCGTTATTGATCCTGAAGAAACACGTTCCAGAATATCGAATGCAATAAGATATTCAAATTATAATCCTATAATCCCTGAGTTTAAATCGGGTGTGTTACAGGTTTAAAAATTGCTCTATTTCCATTTGGTATATTTTAAAATTGAAGCATAACATACTCTATGCTATCTTTGAATACCCTAATGCCTATGATCATCCGGACAAACTAACTCTGATTTGATTCTGTTTGATTTATCAAATGATTCAGTATATATATGAT
>JBBDJK010000164.1:0-1853 GCA_040879905.1 Balneolaceae bacterium
ATAGAGTGATTTTTCCGAAATAGGCTTTTGTGGATTTACCGGTGTTGTCCGAATCGGTCATGATGGTAATTCCGCTGATAGGCGGCGGCTCTTCGCCGTATACCCTCCTGTAGTCATCCAGGATATTCCTTTTTTCTGTGAACCACTCTTTTGACAGTTCATTACCGGACTGGATCACAATATATTGTACCCAGCTTGAAAAGGGATTTTCGCCGGTTGTACCAATCTCTGCTTTGTTGGCCCAGATATAATTCAGGGATCGGAGAGGGATCTCAAATGAGGTAAAAGTTTTATAAGCCATATAGCGTATACGTTCCCCAAATCTTAGATTGGAAGGGTCATAATCGAACGTAACATAGACCCTTGCTGCAAAATCATCCCCACTTTTTTGGGTCATATCGCCCGTATCAATGACCGATTCAATTTTCCATTCCCACTCCAGATACTGAAATACAGTTGGATCAGCGGTAAGTGGAGACGTTACGCTGGAAATACTGTTGTTACTGTATGCCACGATGATAGGTGTACCGTCTTCACGAACACCACGCTCATATACCGCTTCATCTTTTCTGCCAAACGGCTCATGCCGCAATATTTGAGCGTCTTGGTCATAGGGATCAAAATCTGCCGGATCAAGGACAAAAGCATCCGTTTCTTCCGGGTCTATGACCGTACGATCTTGTGACTTTAACTCCTGATTAAGAAACAGAAAAAAGATTAGAAAAAGGGGTATAGAACTCATTAATTTAAGATGAAGCATGTCAGTATTGGTTATTTAAAGATTCTATTAGGGCAATATTAAAGAGTTATTCATTGGATTATAAATTCTGGTAGTTGCCCAGATCAAGAGTCCAGTCGTACTCCAGGAAAGTGAGTTTGGGATCCGAATCTGCAGGAATGGCGCCATATTCGCGCAACATCTCTTTTGCACCGTCAAGTCCCCCAAAATCCCCTCGGAACCAATTAATCAGCCGGGTTACTTCTGCTTGATTCTTATCAGCATTGTATTGAGTCGTTTCTCTCAGGTACTTTGCGGCCGCAACATCCAATTGTACCTCAATACGTTCCGGATCAAATACAGCTATGTAAGGACAACTGGCTGCTCCACAATTCAATACGAAATGTATTCTGGGATCAATCTGATTCCACATAAGCCTCTTTTCAACGTCGTTAACGAACCAATTTTGCATATACCCAAGAGTTAATTTATGGGTAGATCTACGCATAATACCGTGTTCAATATCATCAAAACTCATTAATCGCCCGCCAATTGCAATTTGGGGAGTAGAAAAGAAATTGTAACCAAACCATGAATCCCGATCTTCAAAGAGCTCTGGATGATCCGTTAGCAGAATTTGGACATAGGCATTATAGATATTGATCCAGAATGCTTTCTTTTTCTCTTTACTATTGAGATGAAAATCCAATTGATTCAGCGAAATATTTGCCAGACAATTTGTGATAGATTCTGTAGATACGTTATCCCTAACGCGTTCAACAAGAATCATAGAGAGATCAGTTAGTGTTGCAGGCTGTCCATTCGAATCGGTAAATTGGCCTGTATCACACCCATTTGATTCAACCTCGGGGTAGTTTCCGGAACAGCCAATCACTGCAAAAACTGAAAGTATGGCAATCCAAAAGATGTTATTTTCCGTATTCATAACTAACGAATTGATTTATTTTAACGATCATGCTGGCTTATAGTAACAACTCTTCAACCTTAAATACGTAACAAAATCATAACATAGATGATACATTATTTTAATTTCCGCCTGATTTCGTTTAATTCATATAGAAGGAGCCTTTGAAAAACCTGGAGTTTTGTCCAAGATCAAGGCCAGAGGAGAATT
>JBBDJK010000165.1:0-1851 GCA_040879905.1 Balneolaceae bacterium
CTACAAATACGATATAATTACGATCCGTTGCAACAATATCCACTTCCGCTTTTTCGAAAAAGTAGTTTCGATCCAGTACAATCCAATCTTTTGACTCCAGATAGGCTGCAGCAAGTTCTTCTGCTTCGTGTCCGATTTGACGTGTAGTTTTTTTCTGATATTTACTCATTGTCTTTAACCGGCCTGTTTCCTTTCAGGGATTGATGGGCTTCTGCGATTTTAACAAGGTGTTTCAGAAATGTGAGGTTTTTTCGATTAATATAGGGTAAAAGTGCGCTGGTAAACCGTTCAAACATATCGAGAAAATCGATAAAATCTTCAATCCGTTCTTTAAACTCTTTTTCATCTTCCGGCTGATCACTTTTTTTCTCAAAAATATTTAGTGTATCTACCAGATTCTGTTTGATGGGATCAATTTCACGCTGATGCCTCTCTCTGATCAAAATGGCAACTATATTCCATACATCTTTTTCAGCCGTGTAATAATCCTTCCGATGACCTTTATAGTGAACTTTTTGAATCAGTTGCCACTGCATCAGGTTTCTTAAATTCATGTTTGCATTCCCGCGGCTGATACTTAACTGTGACATGATGGTATCGGTATCTAACGGATGATTCTCTGCATATAACAATGCATGGATTTGAGCCATCGTTTTATTGATTCCCCAGGATGAGGCCATTTCACCCCAAAGCAGAACAAACTGATCGATTGCCTCCTGATGTGTTTCAGATTTGGGGTGATTCTCCATAGATCTAATTTTTCGGCTCTTCTGTCTTTTTTTCCGAGGCCCCATTCTGGGTACCGTTTGAAGAATCTTTTTTATAGTCGGTTACATAAAACCCGGTACCTTTATAAACAACACCTCCTCCACCTGAAATCAATCGTTTTACGGCCTGTCCTGTATCCGGACATATTTTCAGGGCTTGTTCATTTATTCCTTGTGAGATTTCGAAAATGGATCCGTCATCTCTTTTATATTCGTAAGTAGGCATAGTTTCTTAATTGATAATTTGATGGTTACTTTAATTTAGTAGCTGATTTTTAATAGAGATCAGTGTTTAGCATAAAGTGTGCCAAATACGAAATATAATCCATGATGTCAGATACTTAATCAAAAATAAAAGGGTTGTTAACGGGATTAAACCAAAGAAGACAGCCCGTCCTTTATTCTGTTGATCGCTTCTTTCAAATCATCCATAGATGCAGCATAACTTAATCGAATACCATTAGGTTCACCAAAAGCATCTCCCGGAACAACTGCCACCCCATTTTCTTCGAGAAGATATAGTGATAAATCGGTACTTGTATCAATTTTGTCACCTTCCGGTGTTGTTTTACCAAAAAATGTGTGAACATCCGGGAATACATAAAAAGCCCCTGCCGGTTTGAAACATTCAATACCCGGTATTTTATTGAGGGCATCAACAATATAGTCACGCCGTTTTTTGAATTCGCCTCTCATCACTTCGACCGGTTTCATTGAACCTGTATAGGCAGCAAGGCCGGCTTTTTGAGAAATCGATGACGGTGCGGATGTCTCTTGACTCTGAATTTTGGCAACAGCATCCGCTATGTTTTTAGGGCCTGCCATATAACCGAGACGCCAGCCTGTCATGGCAAAACCTTTGGAAAAACCGTTTATGACAACCGTTCTGTCAATCAGATCGGGCGCTGCATTCAGGATACTGTTGTGTTCACCATCAAATACGATGTATTCATAAATTTCATCTGAAATAATCAATACATCCGGATAATCTTTTAGTACAAAGGCTAACTCTTTCAATTCAGGACGGGAATAACAGGCACCGGTCGGGTTTGAAGGTGAACAAAGGATGATCGCTTTGGTTTTA
>JBBDJK010000166.1:0-10826 GCA_040879905.1 Balneolaceae bacterium
GCACCTTTTTGATAGGTAAGTACAGAGCTCCCGGTCAGGGACGGTGAATATGCAATATCTACATCATTATAAGTTTCCGCTTGTTGTCCACCTACATCAAAATCATCCACAAAACGGATATATTCATTAATTTTATTACGGCTTAACGTCACATTTCCATTCCAGTGAAGTACAGGTGATATTCTGGCTCCTGCTTCCAGTTCAATACCGGTTCTGTAACTCTCCGGAACATTTTCTCTGACGATATTACCGACATCGTTTATTTCACCGGTATTGATGAGCTGATCTTTATAGTACATATAGTACAAATTCAGATTCACACTGATCGGCCCAAACAAACCGTTATAACCCAATTCAAAGTCATAAAGCCGTTCCGCATCCGGTCGGCTATCGACCGTGGACTCGACATAATCACGCCGGGTGGGTTCTTTCCCCCCAACAGAAAGGGAAGCAAATGCACGATGGACGTCTGAAAATCGATAAACGAATCCGGTTTTGGGGTTAAAAAAGTTAATCCGTTCGCTTTGCGTTACATCACTTACTTCTCCCGATTCTCCATCTATTCGAAGGCCAATAAAACGATAAGTCACGGATCGATACTGTAAATCAGCAAAGATATTCAGTGAGGGATTCAGGTAATAGTTTAATTTTCCATAAACATTAAAATCCTTCTTCAATCCATTGTTATCGTAATATCTGTCACCCAAATCACTATCACCCGCAAACCGTGCCCAGATCACTTCACCAAAGTGGTCGCCATCATATTCATTATATCCCCCTCCAATGGTGAGTATCCACTCATCCTGGTGATCGATTTGGGTGGACAAAACGGCTCCATAAAAGTGATTATCCAGCCATCGTCTTCTTACCAGATCACTTCTGGAGATCGTTTCATCCCCTAAATTGATGGGTTCAATACTATAAGTACTGAGTCTATCATCTCTTCTGAACTGTTCAAAGTAACCGCGTCCGTATGTGTAATGAATGGATGCATTGGCAAGCCAGTTATGGGTCAGACGATAGGAGTAGTGGAGTTGATAGTGATCCTGTTTGTAGTTATCAACCTGATTATCGTACGTAAATTCGTTGAATCGTCGATTTCCAAGATGATCTCTCCAGTGTGCTGCATCTTCCGGTCCGAGAAACAGATTGTTGATATATCCGTCAAGCTGTGCTGAGTTGTTATTCAGAATAGGCTCGGGAACACCATTCCAGGCTTGATAGGTTATTTCTTCTCCGGATATAAGATCTGCCTTCAATAAACTCCGTTCTCCGTGTCTTGAAGCGGAGAGATAGAAAGATCGAAGGTCTGATGTGGCTCTGTCGATATACCCGTCAGAATCAATTTTGGAAAATCGACCTTCAATCTGCCATCCATTATCAAGTATACCGGAACCCAATTTGATATTTGATTTTTTTGTTCCATAAGCACCTAATCCGGCATTCATTTCACCATAAGGATCCGGATTCATGATTGCCGTCTGAAGATTCATCGTAGCTCCGAATGCACCTGCTCCGTGAGTGGAGGTTCCAACTCCTCTCTGTATTTGAATATTTTGTGTAGATGATGCCAAATCGGGAAGATTTACCCAGAATACGCCATGAGATTCGGAATCATTTAGCGGAATACCGTTGATCGTGACATTAATACGGCCGGGATCAACCCCTCTTACCCGGAAACCGGTATACCCAATACCCGCACCGGCGTCTGATGTGGATACAACCGAGGGAGTTGTGTTGATCAGATATGGAATATCCTGCCCCATATTACGGGCTTCAATATCTTCCCGTGTGATATTACTATACGCAATAGGTGTAGAATCATCGACACGCAGTGCACGCACAAAGATTTCACCACTTAAAAAAACGGACTCTTCCAACTCAATGGTAAGGAATGGAAAGGGTTCAGAAAGGAGTAATTGTTTATCTCTGTATCCTATAAAAGTGATTGTCAATTCATAGGATTCAGAAATCAGATTGAGACGAAAGGTTCCATCCCGGTCTGTTGCAGTACCATTCGTGGTGCCGGCCTCCAAAATAGTGGCACCCTCAAGGGGTTCCTGAGTTGAAGCGTCGATTACACGTCCCTCAACCGTTTGGGCTTGAGTGGGAACTGAAAAGAAATTAAAAACTACGAAGAGTAGTAGTGTCAGCAATATCTGCTGAATTGAGATTTGATTAAGCATAGTAGCCTCCTTCAATGGTTATTGAGGGAGGGGGCGAAACGTGAAATCAGATCTGTCTGAAAGCAAATGTTTCAGAACGGTTTCCCTACGCCGGTATGATCCGGTTCAGGTTCACAGGGTATGATCTCAGTCCCGATTGTTTTATCGGGACACCCCCAACCTTTTGATTGGTTTTGATCTTTAAAAATAGTCAGGAAAGCCGTATGCTTCAAGAAAAATATTTCCGGTTCGTATGAGACGTATCTTAATATTGAAATTACTCTATTTACCTCTATTCATTGGGCTTTTTCTGATAATGAACTGCACCGGATTTGGTGAAGATCAAACTGCAAAAGAGATTCTGAAAGAGCACATTGAGTGGCTGGCTTCTGATGAAAGGGAAGGCAGGCTTGCCGGAACACTGGATGAAGCAGAATCGGCGAATTATATTGCAGACACCTTTTTTGCATATGGATTGGGCCCGGCGGGTGATGAAAGGACTTTCTTACAACATTTTGTGCTGTCGGGGCCAATGGCAGATATGATGGAATCTGAAAACGTGATTTCCAGAAATGTGATTGGTGAAGTAACAGGAACAAGATATCCCGATCGAACTCTGATCATTGGTGCTCATTACGACGGTCAGGGGTTGGGTGGGCCTGTATCAATGGACCATGATAGTGCACCGGTCATACACCCATCTGCAGATGATAATGCATCCGGAACAGCGGGATTGCTCTATCTTGCTAATTACTACAGTCAAAATCCTGCTGAACATTCAATCACATTCATTGCGTTTTCGGGAGAGGAGTTGGGGTTGTTGGGTTCACGCCACTTTGTGGAGACATTGGAGACCCCACGAGATTCCATCATTGCTATGATCAATCTGGATATGATCGGCAGGTTATCAGAGGGGAACCTGACTCTATTCGGTACCGGAACGTCTAATATTTGGGAAGATATTATGGAGAAAGTTCCTACAGACACATTGATTGTCAATACGGTGCCATCAGGAGCAGGTAGCAGCGATCATGCATCATTCTACAATGCAGGGATTCCCGCATTGCACTACTTTTCGGGAACACATGAAGATTACCATCGGGCATCAGATACTCCGGAATTGATTAACTATGAAGGGATGGAATGGATTCTCAATCATCTGATTGGCGTTGTTTATGAACTTGGATTGATTGAAATTTCGGATATTGAATTTTTTGAATCTTCATCACAACATACCGGTGTAATGAGCGGTGAGCACGTTACTTTGGGCGTGATGCCGGACTATGGTTTTTCAGGTGACGGATTCCGGATCGTTAATGTGAGAGCAGGACAACCGGCCGAATTAGCGGGCCTGATATCCGGTGATATTATCATTCAAATGGGCGAGCAACCTATAGCTGATATCTATTCATATATGGAAGCATTGACAACTTTCAAGGAAGGTGATGAAACCGTCATTATAGTCAACAGAAATGGTTCAGAGTTAGAACTTAGTGTGAGGTTTTAAGCCGAAATGAAAGTACTTTAGTCAATATACACTGTTTAACGTATTGAGAAAATGAGAAAAAGAACCATGAATAAAGTACCATATTTACTATTGACAGGATTTCTTCTATTCGCGGTTTCATGTCAGGATAGTACCCATCTTCCACCCTTACCGTCCGGTGTTCAGGCTGTTTCACTTTTAGGGGATACACTTAAAACTCCAACCCTGCAACCCGATCTATTTGAGGAGTATAATTCAAATCTGATACAAGCTGTAATGGACTATCGGGTTGATCCGGAAAATACCGATGCTCTTATATGGCTGGGACGCAGAACGGCTTATTTAGGCGAGTATCGTGAAGCGGTCAGAATATTTACAGAGGGCATTTTTAAGAGTCCCGAGGATCCCAGGCTATTTCGCCACAGAGGGCACAGATTTATTACACTACGACTTTTTGATGCAGCTATTCAGGATTTTAAAGAAGCAGAAACCCGTATGAGAAATATTCAGGATGAACCTGAACCGGACGGACTTCCAAATGAATACGGTATGCCAACCAGTACACTTAAATCAAATGTTTGGTACCATCAGGGACTGGCTTACTATCTGAAAGGAGATTTTGAGAGTGCCATTCATTCATATAGAAATGCTTTTAATCTTGAATTAACAGATGATATGAGGATTGCTACTCTCTACTGGTACTATATGTCTCTTAAGCGATTGGGACAGGATGAAGTTGCAGGGCTTGCGATTTCAGATGTGAATGAAGATCTGGAGTTATTAGAAAATGACGCATACCTGAATCTGTTACTGGTATTTAAAGGGGTATTTGATGAAGACTATATTATAGAAAGTTCTGACGATGCACTGCATAATGCAACAATCGGATATGGAATCGGAAACTGGCACTACATGAATGGCAGGGAAGAGAGAGCACTTGAGATTTGGAATGATATCTATAGCAGAGGCAATTGGCCGGCATTTGGATTTATTGCTTCCGAAGCAGAATTGGCAAGATTGCGTCCCGGATCAGTTAATTAACGTGAGTTCGATATAAATATCTTAAGATTCGATTCGATTAGTTTTGATTTTCAGCAACCTCATCTAAGCGTACACCAACCAACCTGCTCACACCCGTCTCCGGCATGGTTACGCCGTACATCATTTCTGCTTTTGACATGGTCTTTTTATTATGTGTGATGATAATGAACTGAGTATCTTTGCTGAATCTGCGGATCATCTGTGAAAACCTCTCAATATTGGCATCATCCAAAGGTGCATCAACCTCATCCAATACACAGAACGGTGAGGGTTTAACCAGATAGATTGCAAAAAGAAGAGCAATTGCTGTTAATGTTTTTTCACCACCCGATAACTGATTAATGCCGGATGGCCTTTTGCCCTTTGGATTTGCTTTGATATCAATTTTTGCTTCGAGAGGATCATCAGCATTCTCCTCAAGAATCAGATCACAGTAATCGTCCTCTTGAAACAGTGTACTAAACACTGATTTAAAATTTAAACGTATTTTGTCGAAGGTATCATTAAATCGATTGGTTGCTGTTTCATTAATTTCTTCAATCGTCTCACGCATCTCTTTTTCCGCCTTTAAAAGGTCATTAATCTGATCTTCATAAAATTCAAGACGTTCTTTCTCTTCCTGAAACTCTTCAATTGCGAGTGGATTAACATCACCAATACGCTGTAATTTTTGTCGGAGTTCCGAAATTCTTGCCTTTGCATCTTCAGGATTCAACTCCTCTGATAAACCTTCAGTCAACTGATCCATCAGGATGCCATAGGTTTCCCAGATATGGTCAGACAGACTCTGAGCCTGCAGTTCAAATTTTTCCCGTGCCATGGAAAGGTGGTGGACAAGTTCCAGGTTCACCTCTTTTTTACTTCGTATCTCTTTCAGCTCTTTTTCGATATCATGAATGAGTCCTCTCTGTTTACTGCTTGCCTGTTCAGCTTCACTCAGCTTCTTGTCAGCCGCACTCTTTTGCTGTCTGATTTTTTCCAGCTGTTGAGTGGTTTCTGAGATCGTTGATTTATAATCGGCGATTTTTTTGTCACTCTGAATTAACAATTCGCTTCTGGATTCGAGACGCTTTTGCATTCCGGTGATCCCATTTGCCGCCCGTTCAATATCTCGCTCCAAATTTTCAGCCCGGTTTTTTACATCCTGATGTTTTAATCTCGCATCATTGAATCTATTCTGTGCTATAGCCCGTTCTTCCTCCAGATTTTGAAGCATAATCTTTAACTCATCCTGTTTTTGACTCAGGGTGGTAATTTTTTGTTGGTGCTCTTTTTGGAGAGGTTGCAACTCTTCCAACTCTCCGGCCGCAAGATCCCGGCTGCCAACTAAAGATTGTTGTCTGTTTTTGAGATCTGAAATACTCTTTTCATAGAGTTGAATACCGGATTGATACCGGCTCATCTGATGTTCAAATTCTCTGGCCTGTTTTTGATTCTCTTTTATCTCCTGTCTGATTTTCTCCAGATTCTGTTCATTCAGGCGATTGTTGATTTCTTCTAATTCAGACTCTTTCTTTTCGAGTTGAAGACTGAGGTCGATTTCCCTTTTATTGAGTTTTTCCAATTTGTCTTTCAGTCCGAGACGAACGCCGGCTTGACGGTTTTTACTTCCCCCTTTCAAAAAGTGGTTAGTTGTGATCAACTCACCCTGAGATGTGACAGCAGAACTGCCTGAAATTTTTAATTGTGCTCGGGCTGAGTCGATATCATCAGCTAATATAATCTGGCCAAGCAGCAATTCTGCAAGCGGGGTAAATTCCTTTTCAAAAGTAACTTTAGAGAGAATGGATGAGTCGCATACCTCATAAGTTGCTTTTAACTCTTTTAAAGGTATAAAAGTGGCTCTTCCTTTACGATTTTCCCTTAGAAGTTCTGATGCAAGTATGGCTTCCTGCCATGTCTCGGTTATGATGTAGTTAACGGCATCTCCCAAAGCAGCTTCCAAAGCGTAGACCATCTCTTCAGAAGTATTCAACAGTTCCCCGACGGGGACCAACAGGTTGAACTTTTCTGCATGATTTTCGATGAGATAAGCAACAGATCCGGGAATCGCTTCATTGGAATCGGCGATACTTTTGAGAAGAGAAACCTCAGAACGTATTGCATCCGCCTCACTTTTTAGTGAACGAATGGTTTCGCGAAGATTCTCTCTGGTTTTCTCCAGATGGTCTCTGTTTTTTTGGGATTCGGATAATTGCTTTTCCTTTACTTCAGCCTCACGATTAACCTCATCAATTTTCTTTTTGATCAGATTGAGTTCCCCTTTGGCATTTTTGATCTCTTCTTCAAAATTTTCAATATCACGGATAATTCTGAGCTGATCATCTTCACTGCTTTCAAGTTTCGATTCCAGTTTAATTCTGTCTGATTGCAGTGCTGTCAGTTTTTGATTGGTATCGCTTATGGCAATTTCCAATTCATACAGTTCATGACGAATCTTCGTGTACTTTTGCTGAACTTCTGAAAAGGTATCTTTTGAACTCTGCAGGCTTTTTTCAGAAGCGTTTTTTTCGTCTGTGAGCTCTTCTAACGTTTTTTCATTTACGCTTTTTAGTTTTTCGAGTTCTTCAATATCTACTTTACTCTGTTCAATATCAGATTGATACTGTTTAATCACTCCTTTTTCACTGACAATCTTCTCTTCCAGAATTTTGATATTTGTCTCCATCTCTCTGACGGTAGAGTGAAGTTGATTGGCTTTGCGTTTGATTTCTGCCTCATCCCGTTCTTTTTTCAAAAGTTCAGATCTGGCTTCTTCATCCGTAGATTCTAACTCTGTGACACGTTTTGTAAGCTCTTTCTTCTCCTTTTCAGCATTTGAAATCCTGGCTTGAAGGGGCTCCAGTTCATTTTTGATATTCTGATATTCGGTTAGTGTATAAGCTTGGTCAAGTTTTTCGAGCTCTATTCGGAACGATTTTGCTTTTCCGGCTTTTTCCGCCTGAATTTCGAGAGAGCGCACTTTTTTCCGGATCTCTATCAGGATATCCTCCAAACGTTGAAGGTCTTTGAGTGTTTCATCCAGTTTACGAAGTGTCTGTTTTCTCTTTTCCTTATATCGGGTTACACCGGCGGCCTCTTCGAAAAGATGCCGCCTGTCATTATTTCGGTCATTCAGTATTTCTTCAACCATTTTAAGTTCGATTACTGAGTATGCGTCCGAACTCATACCGGTATCCATAAAAAGCTCCATGATATCTTTGAGACGGCAGGGGGTATGATTGATCAGATATTCACTGTCGCCGGATCGATAGAGTCTGCGTGTAATCGTTAACTCACTATATTCAACAGGGAGGATGCCTTTATTGTTGACAAAAGTAAGAGAGACATCGGCCATTCCGAGCGCTTTTTTCTTGGCCGTACCATTAAAAATGACATTACTCATTGAGCTTGAGCGGAGCAAGGTTGGCCTTTGTTCACCCAAAACCCATCGTAATGCATCCACAATATTGGATTTACCACAGCCATTAGGGCCTACAATTGCGGTAATACCATCGTCAAATTTGACATGGGTTTTGTGCGCAAAACTCTTAAAACCGTGTAATTCAAGTTCGGAGATATACATCGAATGGCAACAAGTTGGGTATAGATACGGATATAATGATGTTAGGTAGATCGAATAGATCTATCAAAAGTGATAGCTGAAAATAGTGTAAAAATTTGAGAGATCGTAACGCTTAAACGGTCATTATTTCAGACTCTTTTACTTCCAGCAACTCGTCGATATGCTTGATGTATTTATCTGTCAGTTTTTGGATTTCATCCTCACTTTCAAACCGGCTATCCTCAGGAAGAGACTCACTTTGTACCGTTTTTTTAATCTCGTCATTGGCATCCCTTCTTGAATTCCGAACACTGATCCTTGCTTTCTCCGCGATCTCTTTCGAGCTTTTTACCAAATCTGTCCTGCGTTCTTCAGAGAGCATGGGGAGAGGAATTCGGATTAATGTACCATCGTTACTCGGATTCAAACCGAGTGGAGATGTCATAATTGCTTTCTCAATTTCTGTGACAACTGATTTATCATAGGGTTGTACCGTCAGTAGCCTGGCTTCAGGTGCTGAAACCGTAGCTAATTGATTTAGAGGTGTTTGAGAACCGTAGTAGTCGACTTTAATATTACTTAAGAGGGATGGGTTCGCTTTACCGGCACGTATGTGTGAAAACTCATTTTTTAGAAAATGAATAGCTTCAGCCATACTCTCTTCAGCCGTATCAATAATGATTTGTAACTCTTCAGGTATCATAATTCAAATGTTTAAAGGTTTGGATCCTGATTGCATTCAATATTGACAGATCAATTGAATTTATCTATCAAATAATAAACAGAATCTAAAAAGTATCTCAGATACCCAATTTAAAAAAACTACTCCTTATCCCAAATAACTGTCGTACCTACATTTCTCTCTTTTTGAACGACTTTCATCAGGTTTCCCTTTATATTCATGTTGAAGACGATGATCGGGGTTTTATTGTCTCTGCAAAGAGTAAATGCGGTCAGGTCCATCACATTTAATCTGCGGTCGAGTACTTCATCTCCTGATATTTTATCAAATTTTACAGAGTCGTTGTTTTTTTCAGGGTCCGAATCGTAGATACCATCCACCCGTGTACCTTTTAGAATAACATCTGCTTCAATTTCAATCGCTCTCAATGATGCGGCTGTATCTGTCGTGAAGTATGGGTTTCCAGTTCCGGCTCCGAAGATAACAGCCCTCCCTTTCTCAAGATGCCTGATGGCTCTTCTTCGGATAAACGGTTCAGCAACTTCCTCCATACGAATAGCACTCATGAGGCGAGTTTGAACACCTTTTCGTTCCAGAGCATCCTGTAGTGCCATACTGTTGATCATCGTTGCCAGCATACCCATATAGTCGCCCTGAACCCGGTCCATGCCTTCAGTAGCTCCCTTTACACCTCTGAATATATTTCCGCCTCCAATAACGATAGATACTTCAACGCCGATATTCTGTACGGTTTTTATCTCCTCTGCATAAAGAGAAAGCATTTTTGCATCAATGCCGTGTCCCTGTTCTCCCAGTAGTGCTTCACCACTCAGTTTTAAAAGTATTCGTTTATAGTGATTTGCCAATTGACCCTCGTGTATGGTTAAGTTCAAATAGAAGTAGTAGACATCACATCATATCACATCACATCAAATCACTTCGAAAATAACAGATCATCGATGAATGTAAAAATGAAAATATCCGGTTTTTTAAAAAAAAAACGGCAAAAAAAAAGCCACCCATAAGGCAGCTTTTTTTAAATGATTATTACGATTCGCCGAGTTGAATGCGATGAAATGACTTGACCAGCGGTGCTTCCTGCTGTTGCAGGTATTCTTTTACGCTGATTCCATTGTCTTTCACAAATTTTTGTTCCAAAAGCACTCTATCCTCATAAAATCTGCGAAGTTTACCCTGAGCTGCTTTTTCAGCTATTTCGGCCGGTTTTCCTTCGTTAATTAATTGCTCTTTAGCAATTTCGAGTTCTTTCTCTACAACAGATGAATCCACTTCATCGCGAACGACGGCGATCGGATTCATGGCTGCGATCTGCATGGCAACATCTTTACCGGCTTCATCATTATCCAACTCACCA
This sequence comes from Balneolaceae bacterium, assembly GCA_040879905.1. Classification (GTDB taxonomy): domain Bacteria; phylum Bacteroidota; class Rhodothermia; order Balneolales; family Balneolaceae; genus Rhodohalobacter. Next base: position 10,294 of record JBBDJK010000166.1, read on the forward strand.
TCAAACTCCACGATAACACCCAGTTGATTGCCGGGATGAGTGTATTCTACGAGTGATCCGGAAGTCTTAACCAGAACTACTTTACTGATCTCTATCTTCTCACCGATTTTACCCACCATAGAGTCGAGATGTTTTTCGATGGACATTCCGCTAACTTCTTGAGTGAGCAGATCGGATACGGTTCCGGTTTCATTCTCAAATGCACTATTCAGAAATGCATCCGCTTGTGCCTGAAAATCTTCATTTCGGGCAACAAAATCTGTTTCACAATTCAGTTCGATGGCAGTAGCTTTTTTCTTGTCGGCACTCAATTTAATCACAACCAAGCCCTGGTTTGCATCTCTGTCTGCACGTTTTTCAGATACCTGCTGACCTTTTTTTCTGAGAACTTCTACAGCTTTTTCAAAGTCGCCATCTGCTTCAATGAGGGCTTTTTTACAGTCCATCATACCGGCACCTGTTGCCTCACGTAATTTCATTACATCTTTTGCACTTATACTCATCTCTTTAAAAAATTAAACAATTAAGGTTTT
>JBBDJK010000167.1:0-10603 GCA_040879905.1 Balneolaceae bacterium
TTTTTGGTAGAAAGACCCCTGTTGAGGTTGACCTGAATCAGGTTGAATCAACAACATAGTTAAGAACTTTAACGTGAGCTATTACGCAGCAAACAGAAGCATGAATCGATAATTGATTCTATATGGCAAAAAAAGTAGAAAAAGTGCTAAAACTTCAAATCGTTGGTGGGCAGGCAAACCCGGCCCCTCCGGTAGGTCCAGCTTTAGGCCAGGCCGGTATCAACATCATGGAGTTTTGTAAGGCATTTAATGCACGAACTCAAGACAAGGCAGGTACAATTATACCGGTTGAGATTACAGTGTTCGCTGATAAGTCTTTTAATTTTAAAACGAAGACTCCACCGGCAGCTGTACTTCTTAAACAAGCCGCTAAAATCAAATCTGGTTCAGGTGAACCCAACCGAGCGAAAGTAGGGAAGGTTACATGGACACAATGCAAGGAGATAGCAGAGCAGAAGATGGAAGATCTGAACGCTTTCAATGTCGAAAATGCAGCTGAGATGATTGCTGGTACCGCCAGAAGCATGGGTTTGCGAGTAATCCGAGATAAATAAGAGGATTTAAGAAATGGCAAAACGAGGTAAGAAATATCAGCAGGTCGCTGATTTGATCGATCCGGATATGGAGTATACCATCGAAGAGGCGTGTGATCTTATTAAAAAGACCAGCACGGCCAAATTTGATGAATCCGTTGACATTGATCTGCGCTTAGGTGTAGATCCACGTCATGCCGATCAAATGGTTCGTGGCACTGTTTCGCTCCCTCACGGCACAGGTAAGAGTGTTCGCATTCTTGCTCTTGTAAATGAAGCTAAACAGGAAGAAGCGAAAGAGGCCGGAGCCGATTATGTTGGCCTGGATGAGTATATAGAAAAGATTGAAGGTGGTTGGGCAGAGATCGATATCATTATTGCCACACCAGATGTCATGGGTAAAATAGGTAAACTTGGACGACAGTTGGGACCAAGAGGACTGATGCCCAACCCGAAAAGCGGCACCGTTACAATGGACGTCGCAGATACTGTTAAGGAGTTTAAAACAGGAAAGATGGATTTTCGGGTTGATAAAGCAGGAATCTTGCATACATCTATCGGAAAAGCAAGCTTTGAAGCCAATGCGCTGCGTGACAATTTGAGATTGTTTTTGCAGATTATCATGAAAATGAGACCTGCATCTGCTAAGGGTATATACATTAAAAGTGCTTATTTGAGCACAACAATGGGCCCAAGCATACCAATTAACCGATCATCTATCACTTCAATTTAGAAATAACTGGTACAAACAATGCCGACAATATTAGAAAAAAAGGCAATTGTAGAAGAAATTACCGAAAAACTGAACAACTCTAAAGCAGTTTATGTTACGAACTACACACATATGTCAGTCTCTGACATGGGTGAATTAAGAGGTAAGTTCAGAGAAGGTAATGTGCTCTTTAAAGTGTATAAAAATACACTGGTTAAAAGAGCTATGGATACAATTGGCGGATATGAAAAACTCTATCCCTTTCTGGAAGACCAAAATGGTTTTGCATTTGTGGATGAAGAACTGTCTGTCCCTGCAAAAGTACTTCAAGACTACATTAAGGAAAGAAAAAAGCCTCAATTCAGGGCTGCCTTAATTGATGGTGATTACTATGGTGAAGACCAATTAGATACTCTGGCTTCAATGAAGTCCAAGAATGAAATGATCGGAGATATCATGGGTCTGTTATTATCACCAATCACCAATATCGTAAGTGGTCTTCAGGCACAAGGTGGTAACATTGCAGGTGCAGTGCAAACCATCGCCGAAAGGGGCGAACAATAAACACAATTTTTAAACTTATTAAATTAAACCGACGAACGGAGAAAAAATAAAATGGCTGACGTTAAAGAAATCGCAGAACAACTCGTTAATCTAACGATTAAAGAAGCAAACGAACTTGCAAAAGTTCTTGAAGAAGAATACGACATCAAACCGGCTGCAGCAGCAGTTGCAGTTGCAGGTCCTGCAGCAGGTGGAGATGGCGGTTCTGCTGAAGAACAAACGGAGTTCGATGTTATTCTGAAATCAGCAGGTCAAAAAAAGATTGCTGTAATTAAAGAAGTAAGAGCAGTTACAGGCCTCGGTCTGAAAGAAGCGAAGGAACTTGTAGACGGTGCTCCAAACGCTGTTAAAGAGCAGGTATCCAAAGCAGAAGCAGAAGAGCTTAAAAATAAACTCGAAGAAGCCGGCGCCGAAGTAGAATTGAAGTAAAGATAACCCTATTTCGCATTTGCCAAGCCGACGCCCTTAATGGGTGCCGGCTTTTGGCATCTCATTCGCATGTGATTTATTGCTGACCAAGTTTAGCATAACATGATCATACTGAACACTTATTCTTTTTAACCTAAAGGAGAACTTCCTTTTGACTAATACTATGGAGAAAATCCCGTTTACCGACCGCCTATCATTCGGCAGAATTAAAAATGTAATAGATTATCCTGATTTTTTAGATATTCAGCTCGAGTCCTTTAATAATTTTGCACAGCTGGATATCGCTCCTTCAGATCGTATCAATCAGGGCCTGCAACGAATTTTTAATGAGAACTTTCCAATTCAGGATTCAAGGGAAACTCATATTCTGGAGTTCATCTATTACTCTGTCGATACACCAAAATACAATATTATAGAGTGTCAGGAGAGAGGTTTGACTTATGCCATCCCTCTGAAAGCAAGAATGAGACTCTCTTCGGCAGACAGCGCAGATGAAACCTCTGAAACCATTGAACAGGAAGTTTTCCTGGGTGACTTACCATGGATGACCGATCGCGGTACATTCATCATCAACGGTGCTGAACGTGTCATCGTTAGTCAGTTACACAGATCTCCGGGCGTATTTTTTGGGCAGTCAGTACATCCGAATGGGACACAACTGTACTCTGCAAGGGTTATCCCTTTTAAAGGTTCATGGATCGAGTTTACCAATGATATCAGAGATGTTCTTTGGGCGTATATAGATCGGAAAAAGAAAATACCCGCAACAACTTTGTTACGTGCCCTCGGTTTTTCATCGGATATTGATATCCTTTCAATGTTTGATTTGTCTGAAGAGTTATCTTTTGGAGCTAAAAAAAGCTATAACGATAAACTGGTTGGCAAACGGTTAGCTACAAATATCACCGTTGAAGTAAACGAAGAAGTTGTTGACGATGAAACCGGTGAAGTTACAGAAGCTCTGAATAGAAAGATTCTACTGGAACGTGATCATGTTCTGACTGAAGATGATTATGGAATTTTGAAGGAATCCGGAATCAAAAAAGTATTAATACAGAAAATCGGTTCAGAAGAATCTGAACGTTCTGTGATCATGAATACTCTTAGAAAAGATCCATCTCACGATAATGTATCGGCTCTGGCAGAAGTGTATCAGCAGATACGAACAGGTGAAATGCCTGATCCGGAAACGGCTCGTCAGGTTCTGGAAAGACTATTCTTTAGTGATAAAAAATATGATCTGGGTGAAGTGGGACGATATCGCCTTAATAAACGACTTAAGGTGGACGTAAATCCTGAAATACAATACCTCACGAAAGAGGATGTTGTTGCCATCATTAAAGAGGTGATCCGACTCAAGGAGATGAAATCACAGGTTGATGATATTGATCACCTTAGTAATCGCCGGGTACGAACTGTAGGGGAACAACTTGGACAACAGTTCGCTGTAGGCCTTGCACGTATGGCACGTACCATCCGTGAACGAATGAACTCAAGAGATGCTGAACAGCTTACACCTCAGGACCTTGTGAATGCACGCACGATATCCAGCGTGATTAACAGTTTCTTTGGGACAAATCAGTTGTCTCAATTTATGGATCAAACCAATCCTATTGCTGAGTTAACACACAAAAGAAGAATGTCAGCTTTAGGCCCGGGTGGACTCACACGTGAACGGGCCGGTTTTGAGGTTCGTGATGTTCACTATACTCACTATGGCCGTCTTTGCCCGATTGAAACACCGGAAGGACCCAATATCGGTTTGATCACCTCATTATGTGTTCACGCCAAAATCAATGATTTTGGATTTATCGAAACTCCATATCGAAAGGTAAAAGAGGGTAAAGTCACAAATAATGTTGAGTATCTTGCTGCAGAACAGGAAGATGAGACCATTATCGCACAGGCAAATGCTCCCCTTGATGACAAAGGTAAGTTTGTTAATGAATCCATTTTTTCCCGATTCAGGGATAGCAATGTGGGTCTGGCAAAACCGGAACAGATTGAATATATGGATGTTTCAGCCAATCAGATTACTTCATTGGCAGCAGCGCTCATACCTTTTATTGAACATGATGATGCGAACCGTGCATTGATGGGTTCAAACATGCAACGTCAGGCTGTACCGCTTTTAAGACCCGAATCACCAATTGTGGGAACCGGACTTGAACAAAGAGCTGCCAAAGATTCCAGAGCTATCATCACTGCTGATGGAAATGGAGAGGTTGTCTATGTAAGTGGGAATGAAATCCGTATCAGATATGATCGTTCTGAAATTGCACAAAACTGTTATTTTGATGAAGGAATAAAGGTTTATCATCTGCAAAAATTTGAACGAAGCAATCAGGATACAACCGTAAATCAACGTCCTATCGTCAGTGTTGGTGATAAAGTAAAAAAAGGACAAGCAATTGTGGATGGTTGTGCTACCGAAAAAGGTGAGTTGGCGCTGGGACGGAATCTACTTGTAGCTTTTATGCCGTGGCGCGGTTACAACTTTGAAGATGCGATTGTAATCAGTGAACGTATTGTTCAGGACGATGTTTATACATCGATCCATATCACAGAATTTGAACAACAGGTTAGGGATACCAAGCGGGGAGAAGAAGAACTTACTCGTGAAATACCGAATGTAAGTGAAGAAGCAACCCGTAATCTGGACGAAACCGGAATGATCCGTGTAGGCGCGAAAGTCAACCATGGTGACATTTTGGTAGGTAAAATCACGCCCAAAGGTGAAACAGATCCGACTCCGGAAGAGAAATTGTTACGCGCCATCTTTGGCGACAAAGCCGGAGATGTGAAGGACGCATCACTCAAAACCCCCCCCGGAGTTTCAGGTGTGGTGATCAATACAAAACTTTTCAGCCGTAAACGTGACGAGCAGATTTCACGGAAAGAAGAGAAGAGAATGGTAGATCAGGAAAATGAACGCCATGCTCAAAAACTGTCAGATCTAAACTCCAAATGGGCTGATAAAATGTACAGCCTGCTTAGAGATAAAACGTCACCTGGTGTATACAACTATAGCGGTGTAGAACTGATCCCTAAAGGTGAAAAGTATAAAAAATCAGTTTTTGAAGAGTTGGATCCAATCAATATTAATGAAAATATTGACTGGGCAACTGACGAAGAGCTTGTTAAGCATGTAAAATTGCTTTTCAAAAACTACAGAGATCTTAGAAGAGATATCGATACAGAAGCCAAACGTCGTAAATATCAGATTCAGGTAGGAGACGAGCTGCCACCGGGTATCATTCAGAAGGCAAAAGTTTATGTTGCCAAAAAGAGAAAGATGCAGGTTGGTGATAAAATGGCCGGCCGTCATGGTAACAAAGGTGTTATCGCAAAAGTAGTTCCGGCTGAAGATATGCCTTTTATGGCAGATGGAACTCCCGTTGATATCGTTCTAAATCCCCTGGGTGTACCCTCACGGATGAACCTGGGACAGATATACGAAACCATTCTTGGCTGGGCCGGAAAGAAACTTGGAGTTAAATACGCTTCACCGATCTTTGATGGCGCGTCTTATGAACAGGTTCAGGAGGAATTGAAAAAAGCCGGTCTTCCAATAGATGGAAGAGTCTATCTTCATGATGGACACACCGGTGAAAGAATGGATCAGCAGACAACTGTCGGTATTATGTATATGTTGAAACTGAACCACCTTGTTGAAGATAAGATGCACGCCAGATCTATAGGGCCATATTCACTCATTACGCAGCAGCCATTGGGTGGTAAAGCACAATTTGGTGGCCAGCGATTGGGTGAAATGGAAGTTTGGGCACTATACGCTTATGGCGCCGCAAGCATCCTGAAAGAAATGCTCACTGTAAAAAGTGATGATGTAAAAGGACGTTCTAAAGTATATGAAGCTATCGTGAAAGGTGAAAACCTGCCCGAAGGCGATATACCTGAATCGTTCAAAGTACTACTACGTGAATTAATGGGTCTCGGTCTCGAAATCCATATTGACTAACGTTTGTTCTGTTAATTAAATCAAAAAAACGGAGGTCTTCCTTTGCCGTCTACAAACACATTAACTGTTACTAAAGATTTTTCAAACATCGGTATATCACTGGCTTCAGCTGAAACCATTTTATCCCGGTCACACGGAGAAGTCTTAACACCGGAAACAATCAATTACAGAACATTCAAACCGGAAATGGATGGTCTTTTCTGCGAAAAGATATTCGGTCCGGTCAAAGATTATGAATGCCACTGTGGAAAATACAAACGTATCCGTTACAAAGGGATTATCTGTGACAGATGCGGTGTTGAAGTAACCCGTAAAGCTGTTCGAAGAGAACGAATGGGCCATATTACCCTGACCGTTCCCATCGTACATATCTGGTACTTCAAATCACTTCCAAGCAAAATTGCATATTTGCTGGGATACTCATCCAAAAACCTGGAGAGAATTGTCTATTATGAAACTTTTGTAGTCATTAATCCGGGACTCGCACGAGATTTAGGCTATAAACGTGGTGATCTGATTTCCGAAGAAGAGAAATTCGATATTCTGGATCAGCTTCCTGAAGATCACTATGACATGGACGATGATGATGAGGATAAATTTGTCGTTAAAGATGGTGCAGAAGCTGTACAGGCACTTCTTACCGACATGGACCTGGATGGGCTCGCGTATACGCTTAGAGATGAGGTGAAGAATGAAACCTCACAAATGCGTAAGAAGAAAAAATTAAAGCGGCTTCAGGTTATTGAATCGTTCAGATCCGCTAACCTCCACACATCAAACAATCCGGAGTGGATGGTGCAGGGTGTGATTCCGGTTATTCCACCTGAATTGAGACCCCTTGTACCCTTGGAGGGTGGACGTTTCGCAACATCCGATCTGAATGACCTCTATCGAAGAGTGATCATCAGAAATAACCGGCTTAAGAGATTGATCGATATTAAAGCTCCTGATGTCATTCTGCGAAATGAGAAGAGAATGCTGCAGGAAGCTGTTGACTCTCTGTATGATAATTCCAGAAAATCGAATGCTGTCCGTAACAACAACCGGCCACTGAAATCTCTTAGTGATATGCTTAAAGGGAAGAGCGGACGTTTTCGTCAAAACCTTCTCGGTAAGCGTGTTGACTATTCCGGACGTTCTGTAATTGTAGTAGGGCCTGAGTTGAAGATGCATGAATGTGGCCTTCCGAAAGAGATGGCAATTGAACTTTACAAGCCATTTGTGATTCGACGCCTGATTGAAAGAGGTTATGTAAAAACGGTAAAAAGCGCCAAGAAAGTAGTAGATCGAAGAGATCAGGTTGTCTGGGAAGTACTGGAGAACGTGATTGACGGTCACCCGGTCATGTTAAACCGAGCCCCAACTCTTCACAGATTGGGTATTCAGGCTTATCAGCCGGTTCTGATTGAAGAGAAAGCGATTCGATTGCATCCTCTTTCATGTACAGCTTTTAATGCTGACTTTGATGGTGACCAGATGGCGGTTCACCTTCCATTGAGTCATGATGCTGTGCTTGAAGCATCTATCCTGATGCTTGGCTCGCATAACATTTTAAGCCCTGCAAGTGGTGGACCGATTGCCGTTCCATCTCAGGATATGATTTTGGGAATTTATTACCTCACCAAAATGGGAAGTGGGAAAAGAGGTGAAGGAAAAACATTTGCAGACACAGATGAAGTGGTTGTGGCTTTCGATCAGAATAAGATCGACGTTCATGCAAAGATCAATGTCCGTATTCCGGTAGTACAGGAAGATGGTGAAGTCGTACAGGAGATCATTAAAACGACAACCGGACGTGTATTATTCAATAAGATCGTACCCGAAGGTGTTGAGTTTGTGAACAGAACATTGGGTAAGAAAGAACTGAGAGTTCTGATCGGTGATATACATAATGCATCAGGAACGAAAAAAACAGCGGATTTTCTCGATAACATGAAGACTATCGGTTTTGAAAAAGCAACCACCGGTGGCCTGTCATTCAGTCTTGAGGATATTATTATACCTGATGCTAAGAGAGAACTTATTGAGAAAGCTCAGGAAGAGGTTGCAGAAATCCAGGATCGATATGAAATGGGTTTTATTACCGATAATGAGCGCTATAACCAGGTTATTGATAAATGGACAAGCACCACAAACAGGGTTTCCGAAACACTGTTTCAGAGTTTGGCAGATGATAAAGATGGATTTAACTCTATCTTTATGATGGCCGATTCAGGCGCCAGGGGTTCTAAAGAACAGATCAGGCAGCTCGGTGGTATGCGTGGATTGATGGCAAAACCACAGAAGAGTTCTATGCAGCAGGGTAATGAAGTGATTGAAAACCCGATTCTCTCCAGTTTCCGTGAGGGGTTGACGGTTCTTGAATACTTTATCTCCACTCACGGTGCCCGAAAAGGCCTGGCCGATACCGCTCTTAAAACGGCTGATGCCGGTTATCTGACAAGAAGATTGGTGGATGTGTCTCAGGATATCATTATTAACGAGCAGGATTGTGGTACGCTGCGTGGAATCAGAATGCAGGCACTAAAAGATAATGAAGATGTAATCGAAAGCCTTGAAAATCGAATTATCGGACGTGTTTCGATGCATGAGATCAAGGATCCGATCACAGACGAACATATCTGTGATGCCAATCAATTGATCGATGAGAAGATCGCCAAGAAAGTAGCAGAGACGTCCATCGAAGAGGTGGAAATACGTTCCGTACTGACTTGTGAAACGGAGCGTGGTGTTTGTGCAAAATGTTATGGCCGGGATATGGCCAGAAACAGTTTGGTCGAAAACGGTGAGGCCGTAGGGGTTATTGCCGCTCAATCAATTGGTGAGCCCGGTACACAGCTTACACTTAGAACATTCCATGTGGGAGGGACAGCTTCACGTATGGAATCTGACTCACAACACAAAGCGAAGTTTGATGGTAAAATCGAATTTGAGAATATTCGGGTTGTTGAATATGACGATGGTGAAGAGATTCACAATGTTGTATTGAGCCGTGCCGGTGAAATGAAAATTCTGGGTGAAGACGGAAAAGTACTAAATACATATAATGTTCCTTATGGTTCCGAAATGCTTGTGGAGCATGATGAGAAAGTGCTTAAAGGAATGCCACTCTGTAAATGGGATCCGTATAATGCCATTATATTCAGTGAAATTGACGGTGTCGTCGAGTATAAAGATATCATTGAAGAGATCACATATACTGCAGATACAGATGCTCAAACCGGCCACAGGGAAAAAGTGATTATCGATACGCGTGACCGTTCGCTGGTACCTACACTGGTTGTTAAAGGTGTGGATGATCGTATCAGAGAAAACACACTACCGGTTGAAACACACATTACAGTTGATGATGGTGAAAAAGTGAGTGCCGGTCAGGCATTGGCAAAGATCCCGAGAGCAGCTTCTAAATCGAAAGATATTACGGCCGGCCTGCCAAGGGTTACCGAGCTGTTTGAAGCCAGATCTCCAAGTGATCCTGCTACGGTTACTGAAATTGACGGTATCGTCAAGATGGGTGGACGTAAGCGTGGTTCACAGGAAGTGATCGTTGAGAGTAAAGATGGTACAGAAGAGAAACGATATCTGATATCACTCGCAAAACATATCCTGGTTCAGGAGAATGATTTTGTGAGAGCCGGTCAGGCACTCTCAGACGGTACGATTCCTGCACAGGAGATCTTGAATATTCTCGGGCCATTCGCGGTTCAGTCATATCTTGTAAATGAGATCCAGGAGGTCTATCGTTTACAGGGTGTGAAAATCAATGATAAGCACATTGAGGTGATTGTTCGAACCATGATGCAAAAAGTTGAAGTGACAGATCCGGGCGACACAATGTATCTTGAAGGAGATAAAGTTGACCGATTTGAACTGAACAATGTCAATGATGATTTGATTGGTAAATTTGTAATAACCAATCCGGGCGGTAGTGAACTTAAGTTGGGAGCTATCCTCGACAGGCGTCAGGTTCGTGAACAGAACAATGAGCTCATAAAGGATGATAAAGAGGAACTACAGACCCGTGAAGCGGAACCTGCAATTTCTAAACCCATACTACTGGGTATCACCAGAGCATCACTCTCAACGGAGAGTTGGTTGTCTGCTGCATCCTTCCAGGAAACCACGAAAGTATTAACCCAGGCTTCCATTGAAGCCAAGAGGGATTTACTGAGAGGCTTGAAGGAGAATGTAATTGTAGGGCATAAAGTACCTGCAGGTACAGGCCTGTTGAAGTATGATGAATTGATTGTCGGTTCTAAAGCAGACTATGATGAGAAGGATGAAGATATCCAAAAAGTGTTTGAAACACTGGGTGCGGATGACTCCTCTGATGAAGAGAATGAATCATGATCTGAATAGTGATCACACAGATATGTGTCTCTTATA
>JBBDJK010000168.1:0-10517 GCA_040879905.1 Balneolaceae bacterium
TCATCGGCTGAAGGAAGGCCTCAATGGGTGCATCGGATGTCTCAAGCCATCCACCATAAGCCATTTTACCATTTTTGAGATCTAAACCTATAATCATTTTGTCAGGATAGGTTTTGATTGCATCCAGCCATTCATCAGGTTTTTTGACTGCCATGGATGAGCAGATTACACCACTCAAACCATTTTTTATCAGCAACTCAACATCCCCGCCACTACGAACACCACCTCCTGTCTGTACAGAGAGTCCCAATTCATCAATCATCGCCCGTATAATCGGAAGATTCTCAAATCGGCCACTCTTGGCACCATTCAGATCTACGACGTGTATGTGAGTAAACCCTGCATCTTTAAAATTGCGAGCCTCATCTAAAGGATCATGATTGTAGATTGTTTTTTTTGAGTAGTCACCCTTCTTTAGCCGGACGGCCTGTCCATCCAGAAGATCAATAGCGGGGATAATTTTCATTATTGCAGTGAGAGTTTTAATATTAGGCCAAAAATCAACAGTCTTATTTAGAATGTAAAAGTACGATGAGATGAGAAGAATAACCAATGATGGAGTCGTTGATCAGTCATCGGATGAGTTCTGCGAAACCTCTGCCATCTCCGTTACTACCTACACCTTCCGAAAAACTCATGCGATAACTTTCGAATCGAGGTATATGGAGGAGAGCTCCGCTCTTTTTCCTTCTCACTTTTCACTTTTCACTTTTCACTTCCATCATTAACCATATCCAAAAAGTTTTGCAGCAACAGGGATCCGACCTGTCCCGATTTCTCAGGATGGAATTGAACTCCCATGAAATTATCTTTTGCAACAACCGCTGCAAAATCTATGATATAATTACAGGAAGCAAGTGTATACTCATTGACCGGCGCGTAGTAACCATGTACATAATAAAGAAATTGCTTGTTATTGATTCCGGTGATGAGTGGATGTTCTTTCTTGGTATCAAATTGATTCCAACCCATGTGTGGTACTTTTGCTTTAGAAGAGTCGAATTTTTTAAGTCGACCCGGTATGATTCCCAATGTTTTACTATCCCCCTCTTCAGAGGTCTCAAAAAGCAATTGCATACCCAAACAGATTCCAAGAACCGGTTTGTTTGTTGATTTTAGCCAAACATCCAAATCTTTCGCCCTGAGGTCATCCATTGCTGCTGCTGCATGGCCCACTCCGGGGAAAATAATTGCATCAGCACGATCCAGTTTCAGAGTATCATCTGAAATAAAATATTCTGCATTAAGTCTTTCCAATGCATTTGAGACAGAAGTCAGATTACCAGCTCTATACCTTATTATTCCAATCAAAACGAGTTATATTGTTCCTTTCGTTGAGGGGAGAATTCCCTTAATTCTTTCATTTCTGCTTATGGCAAATCTGAGCGCTTTTGCAAAACCCTTAAATATAGATTCTATAATATGGTGCTCATTTTTACCGTCAGCTTTAACATGTAGCGTTGCCTTGGCGTTCATTGCCAACGTATAAAAAAAATGCTCCAGCATCTCCGTAGGAAAATCGCCGACGTATTCTCTGCTCAAATTTACTTCCCAGCGTAAGTAAGGCCGATCTGAAAGGTCAATGGCTACAGTTGCTTGTGCTTCATCCATGGGAAGGACAAAACCGTATCGCTGGATTCCGGCTTTGTTCTTAGAAATCGCAGTTCGGATAGCACTACCCAAAGCAATTGCGCAATCTTCAATGGTGTGATGTTCATCCACCTCCAAATCTCCTTTACAGGTTAATTCCAGATCGATCAAACCGTGCCGGGCAATCTGATCCAGCATGTGGTCGAAAAAAACCACCCCGGTGTTGATACTGCTTTGACCGGTTCCATCCAGATTCAATGACAATGAAATTTGAGTCTCTTTGGTGTTACGGGTTAGAGTCGTTTTCCGAACCGGGTAAAGGATGTTACGGCATAATTGATGCCAACTCTCAGCAGTGGCAAAGAGGTCATTACCTTTTTTGAAGATCAATTGTCCCGATTCCAACGTGATAACCCCATCTTCTTTCCCTTTTGGAAAATCAGAAGATTGAATGTCTTCATTCAGCAAGAGTGTCTGTTGAGTTTCGGAGAGCTCTTTAGTGGGGATTGTAAGTTCATACCCTGCTTCCAGAAGTGATTTCATTCCATACAGCGCTGTTGGGGGTAACAGGTTTTCGGTTTCACCGGATAGAGCTGATGGTTCAATCCATATTTTCATGATAGAATCTCCTTAAGGGTTTTGAGGAAACGAATATTTTCATCCGGCATCCCGATGGTCACTCTCAGACAATCTTCACAAAGAGGTTCATTGCCTCTGTATCGGATGATAACACCTCTTTCTGCGAGCTTTTGATAGATCTCGTAGGCATTTTTAATCTTAAATAGCAAAAAGTTAGAATCGGAAGGGTAGACATGTTCTACGGCTTCTGCGTAGGATAACTGTTCTGCAATATAGTCTCGCTCTTCAATAATCTTTTCAATGTTGATTTTCATGACAGGCATCCGATCAAATGCCTTTAAAGCCATATCAGCAGTAAGTTTATTGATATTATAGGGTGCTTTCACTTTCAGCATCACCTCGATGATTTTCGGATTAGAGATAGCAATGCCCAATCGGATGCCCGCTAATCCGAAAGACTTTGAGAACGTTTGAAGGACAACAAGATTCGGATATTGCTGAACCAATTCAGCCAACGATTCCTGGCTGCTGAAATCTATGTACGCCTCATCAACAACAATGATACCCGGAAATGAGTTGATCAGTTTTAGCATATCAACCATCTTTAAATTGTTGGATGTGGGGTTATTAGGTGAACAGAGAAATAAAATTTTTGTTTGAGGTTCTGTACTTTTAAGAATTTCATCCACTTGAAGTTGAAAAGTTGGCTTTAACAGAACCTCTTTGACTGCAACATCATTGATATTTGCAGATACCCGATACATACCATAGGTAGGAGGGGTAATCAGGATTGAGTCAACACCCGGCTCACAAAACATTCGGATCAAAAGATCGATGGGTTCATCGCTGCCCACTCCGAGAAATACGTTTTCAAAATCAATATTTCGCCATTTTGCGATCTTTTTCCGTAATTCATTTTGCTTGGGTGAAGGATAACGATGCAGATTTAAATCATTCCGAACAGGTGCTCCGTAGCTGTTTTCGTTCGCATCAAGGAGTAATCCCTCATTAAAATCATCACGGGCGCTTCGATAAGGAGTCAGATTGCGAATATTTTCACGAAGTAAAGTACGTATATCGGTCATTTTAAATAAAAAGTGTTAATGATATCAACCACTGTCCAGCCATTTTATGTTGAATAGTAGAAAATATATAGGTTGATGATTGAATACGTCATATTGAGCGCAATCCCGACGGCGTTTTTACGGCGGGATGAAGTCGAAATATAAGTTTTCAATCATTTATCAACATCCTTATACCGAACTCAGGTTAATTTATTTACGTTCATTGATTTTATTCAAACGAATTGTAACTGCATTCTTATGCGCCTGGAGTCCTTCAATCTGTGCAAGTGTTTCTACAGTGGGTCCCAGATTTTTTAACCCTTTATCTGTGATTTTCTGCATTGTAATGAATTTCTGGAAACTTTGAAGTGAGACGCCACTATACATTTTAGCGTATCCGTAAGTGGGTAATGTATGATTCGTGCCGGAAGCGTAGTCGCCCATGCTTTCCGGAGTCCATTCGCCAATAAATACGGAGCCTGCATTGACAATTTGATCTGTCAGTTCTTCTGCATCTGATGTATTAATGATGAGGTGTTCGGGTGCATATCTGTTTGAGAACTTCATTGCGTCTTTTGAGCTATCTGTAATCAAAATAAAGCTTTTTGATAGTGCTTCTTCAGCAAATTTCTTTCGGGGAAGTTGGTTTATCTGAATTTTCAATTGTCGTTTTACAGCTTCTGTATCGAACTCTTTTGTAGCAACAAGAATAGATTGACTGTCAGATCCATGTTCTGCCTGAGACAAAAGATCCGCAGCAACAAATTCAGGGTCAGCACTGCCGTCTGCAATAATCAACACTTCAGATGGGCCGGCCGGTAAGTCGATCGCTACCATAGCATCGCTGTTTTGCAGAATCATTTTAGCAACGGTAACATATTGGTTTCCGGGGCCAAATATTTTATCTACTTTTGGAATGGATTCCGTGCCAAAAGCCATTCCGGCAATGGCTTGAGCTCCACCCGCTTTTATAATGGATTTTGCACCAAGTTTTTGAGCAATATAGGTGATACTATCCGGTATGGAACCATCTTTGTTCGGTGGTGTTGCCATCACAATCGTATCGCACCCGGCAATCTTTGCCGGTATCCCCAACATCATGGCTGTGGATGGGAGTGGAGCTGTGCCACCCGGTATGTAGAGACCCACTTTTTCTATCGGTTTGGCAATTCTGCTACAGATAACTCCCGGTTCTGTTTCAACTTCAATCCTGGAGACTCTTTGAGCTTGATGAAATTTCGTAATGTTCTTCATTGCCCTGTCGATGGCTAATTTAACAACGGGGTCAAGTGTCACTGACTTTTCAAATGGATCGATTGCAATCGAGTCTAATTCAATACCATCAAATGTTTTTGTGTATTTGCGAATAGCATGATCACCCTGCTGTTGTACATCATCAATAATCGGCTGAACGATTGAATTGATTTTACTGAAATCCATTTTTGGCCGTAAACACAAGTCATCGATTTCAGTATTGGTAAGACTATTGTATTGAATCGTTTTCATATCATAATTGTCTGATTTGTTGAAACCCATAAATAGTGTAAACCGGATTCTTAACCCTTTTTGAATGAATATGATGAATCCAATCCGTCTTAATCCATAATCTAAATGTCATTATGCAATCATACTTTCAATAGGAAGCATGATGATACCGGTTGCGCCGGCTTCTTTTAGCTTTTCCATAACATCCCAAAAAGTTGAAAGGGGTACAACGGCGTGAATAGCAACCATTCCATTATCGGCCAGAGGCATCACAGTCGGACTTTTAAGAGATGGTAAAATTTCTTTTATAACCGGAACCGCATCACGGGGAGCGTTCATTAAAATATATCTGCTCTTGGCTGCCTGTTGAAAACCTTCAATTCGTTGTAAAATACGATTAATGAGCTCTATTTTGCCCGGTGAGAGTGGTTTATTGGTTTTAACCAACTGTGTTTCAGAATCAAAGATATTCAATACTTCTACGAGACCATTTGCTTTGAGTGTACCCCCTGTTGATACGAGATCACTGATTGCATCTGCAATTTCAAGTCGCGGTGCAATTTCGACTGAACCCGATAGCGTTATCACCTCTACATCGATTTCTTTTGAATCAAAAAACCGTTTAGTGATACCGGGATAACTTGTTGCAATCCGTTTGCCGGAAAAATCCGATGCATTTTGAAGTTTGTCTTCTTTGGGTGCTGCAAGCGAAAGCCTGCAAACTCCGTAATTTAATCCGCGTAAAATGGCCACATCCGCCTGATCTTCCTCGACAACATTTGCACCCACAAATCCAAGATCGCAAACACCATCTTCCACATATTCCGGAATATCATCATCCCTGATCAGTAAAAGTTCAACATCAAAGTTAAGACATTTTACCAGTAAACTGCGTTTATAATCGTCGAATTTTAGACCAATCCCTTCAAGAAGGGCGATTGTTTTATCTGTTAACCTGCCGCTTTTTTGAACGGCTATACGTAATGAAGTAGTCGAATCCAGAGTTCTCATAAAATTTGAATATGAAATAGTGATAGTAATAGTTTAAACAAAATATTGGAGTGAAAAGTTGGAAATAAATTGTGCGTAAGGGAAGTTGGAATATCAATGCACAAAATGTCCATGACCACCTTGATGATGGCTGACTCTCAGATAGATATGGAAGAGATTATTAATCACAAACGTAAACTATGGAATTCGTAAATGTGAAGCCAATATTTTTTATTTCTGATCGAATCATTCTCTGAAAGGCTGAGAAAAAAGAAAACCCCAATTCAATCAGAATTGGGGCTTCGGTTTTTTAGGGGGAAATATTTATCAGTTAGTGAAAGTCACTGTCCCCATCTGAGTGGTTTTTGAAACGTTGACTTCTACTCCTTCCACTACAAGGGGAATGTATTTTTCATTGGTTGGGATAAATGATATATCATAATTTCGATTTTCAAGCCCTATCAGCAAAAATTTACCCTCTATGTCTGCTTTTGTAGATCGAAGTGTATCGCTACCGGAGATGGCATAGACCCATGGAAGAGCATTTGCCGGCTGTACATTTCCTGCAATTTGGCCGGTCTGATCAAGCCCGGAAGCACGTATCACCGGTTTTAAAATGTATATATTTGATGCTCCCGTATTTACAACTGATTTGGATGCATCAAAATCGAGTAGTAGTGTATAGGTTGATCCACTCTCAATATCTGCATTAATTTGAAGTTTAAGTCCTGATTGCTGTGCACTTGGTGTTGCCAGGGGCATACGGTCACCATCGATTACCACTTCATTTTGATCTCCAAGAATAAGCCTTAATTGACTGTATCGGCCCGGTTCCAGTTCAACGTCACCTAAAATCTCAAAATTACCATTGGTTAATTCCAGCAGATCAACCACCATTGGCTCCTGGTGAACTGTAATCCACCCGTTGTCCTGATCGTTTGCACTGTTACTTCTGTGAATACGAACTTCTCTGATATCAATGAAAACGGATTCATAATTAGCAGGCGCATCTGTTAATAGCACCTGAAATGTTCCGGTCTCATTATTGTCGGAGAGACCGCATCCGGTAAATAGGATTGCAAATAATGTCAATGCAAATCCATATAGTATTGAATATCTCATAACTTTCTCAATGTAAGTTTTGGTTTATTATGTTGTCAAATGGTTATACTTTCAAAGCAGTAATATTGTTCCTTATGATCAAACTATTAATCAAATAAGCTCGCGTTATGACAACGATTGCACAGATCACATATATTCCCTTATATACAGACCATCCAAGGGAAAAAGTTCAGGATATTCTCGAATTTGTTGCTCAGCATGATGTCGAAGTGGATGTAAATTACCTCTCCACAAGTGTAAAAGGTTCACCTGAAGTGATATTTGAATTGATTCGTGAACTCTATGATGAAATGACTATTGAAGGTGAACAGTTTCGGTTACATGTTGAGATATTGAGCCCGATTGAGGAGTGACAAAAAGTTAAAAGTGTAGAAGTTAAAAGTAAAAAGTGAAAGTCGGAGCAGAGTGGAGATCCCGACTGCTAACGGGGTGAAAAGGCATTATTTTTTCACTTCTTCTACACTTTTAACTTCTTCATTTTCATTTTTTTACGGATGCGAACATTGAACTAAAATAATAGGGCATTTTATGAGTTATAACACGGTATAAACCAAAGTAAGACAGATTGCGAGAGTGTATTTTTAACAGAACTCGCTTCAATATCACACCATAAGAATGAAAAAAGGATTCATTATAATACTGCTCCTCTTACCGATAATTGGATTATATGCGTGTGATGCCGGTTTAGCGGTCTTGAATGATGATGCTGATACATTTGAAAAGAAGCTATTCGTCTGGAATGGATTGAATACCTGGTATTTCTGGCAAGACAAAGTGGATGATTTGGCTGATGATCGAAGGGAAAAAACTCTTGATTTTGCTCAATATCTGGACCGGTTTCCAAACGAAAAAGCCCTGTTTGATCATTTAATCTATGATTCTGAGGATCGGTTCCCATGGTTTATTGAAGATTATGAAGAGCATGAAGCGGCGCGATTGGGATCTTCAAAATCATTCGGATTTCGGTATGGACTTCGAAGCTTGGGTAGTAACGATGAAGTTTTCGGTTATGTACAATATGTTGTCAGAGGTTCACCGGCTGAGAAAGCCGGACTTGAGAGAGGTGATATTTTTAATCGTATTAATGGTCAAAAACTGACATTAAATAACTATAGCGATCTGCTGAATAGTGATGTATATAAATTAAATATTGCATTATTACGTCGTACTGATTTGGGTAATCTGACTTTGGTAAATACGAATGATGTGATTCAGATTAGTGCGGAATTGATCCAAGAAAATCCAATTCACACAGCCAGAATGTATAATGCCGGAAATTCAACCATTGGATATCTTTTGTACAATTCATTTCGGTTCAATTATCATGAAGAGTTAAATGATCAATTTAATGAATTTAAAAATAATGGAGTAAATGAACTGGTTTTGGATTTACGATATAATAGCGGTGGCGCATTAATAACAACTTCATTATTGGCCAGTATGATAACCGGTTTAAGCTCGGAGAATGTTTTCGCGCAACTTAAATATGGCGCGAAAAGATCCAATCAAAATTTCACCTATAAATTTGCTGATAAATTGGTCGTCTATGACGACAATGGGATGCGAGTTGATAATGGTACAATAGATATAAATTCACTTAATTTAAATCGGGTTTTTGTTTTAACCAGCACCCGTACGGCATCTGCCAGTGAGACACTTATCAACGGTTTAAACGCATATGGAATTGAAGTGATCATCATTGGTGAGAATACAGTCGGTAAAGATTTAGGATCAATCACTGTGTATGACGCACCTCCCACATATACCCAAGAATCAAGAGAAAATCTGAATCCGAATCACAAACGCGCCATGCAGCCAATTGTGTTTAAGATTTTTAATAGGTTAGGAATTGATTATCCGAATGGATTTGCCCCTGATATCAGTGAAAGTGAAGTCAATTATTTAATAGGAGGATTACCTCCTTTGGGTCATCAGGAAGAACACCTCTTTAAAATTGCAATTGGACTTATTACCAATACGTTTTTAGCAAAAGAGCAATCTCCCGATATCATAGATGAGTTTGAGTACATCATGGACAGTTCTGAACTCAATCCTTTTAATGACGAACTTTATCTGTTACCCGAAGACATGGTTCAATTGCCTGTTTATGATCGGTGAACATGGAGTATGAGTTTAATTATACAGCTTCTCCTAAACATTGTGGAAAATTGTTATACGATATTCATAAATTAATCTATCCGTTTTTTTCTGATCCAAATTTCAAGGAGCACTCGGCCCCAAAATAACTGCATTTAAAAACAATCTGTCTGCACCTCGCCAGTAACCTCTAAAGTTAATGTCTTCAGCAAATGAGATAATTCTACCGGAGCCCAGTCGTTCTTCATAAAGAAAAACAGAACCACCAAGCCTTTCTCTGTTTTCGTCCCATAGATGTCCTGCAATTTGAAAATTCTCATCGGCAATTTTCACAGGTGTTCTATGTGTGGATGTGGCCGGGCCGTCAGGGGCTCTGAAGAGTCGGTTTGAGTTAATCATGAGTGGCAGGCCATGATC
The DNA here is from genome assembly GCA_040879905.1 of Balneolaceae bacterium. Taxonomy (GTDB): domain Bacteria; phylum Bacteroidota; class Rhodothermia; order Balneolales; family Balneolaceae; genus Rhodohalobacter. The sequence continues at coordinate 9,345 of JBBDJK010000168.1, forward strand.
ATATCCTGATACCAGCCACTCCTCCTGGTCAAGGTTACTCAGAACGAAAGCACCCGGAACTGTGACTTTTTGCATCTGACTGTTTTCATCTTCATCATACCAGGAAACCAGATTTCCCAATTCCAGCGACGTGCGAACATAATCAGTGGCAGACCCAATGGCTACCAGTGTTCCTCCGTCACGCACCCAACGCTGAATTCGTTCAATACCGTCATCTCCCAGGTACCTGTTCATCTCATTTGTGTTGGTAATTTCCGGCAGGATCAACACATCGAAACGTTCTAAAGGTGTAGAGGCGATATTTGTAGTGTTTAAGATGGTATGCGGGATTTCATACACACGGTCGAGGTTATGCCATGCCCAGCCAAAAGAGTAACCGGCTATTGGATAATTCCCAATAAGTGCTATAGACGGTTTATCGATGCGATTCCCTGAAATAGTCCCAAGCGGCGGATGTCCGGCATCAGCCAATCCCGTATCCGTAGCAGTTACTCGCAGATTAAACCGTTCTGAGAGTTCACTTACGGCTTCATGAACCTCTTGACTACGGCCATCTGTTCGGATTACCAATGTACCCGAACTATATTGAACACCATTGATCTGGGTTGGTTTATAGATCACATTTAACCGGATTCCTTTTTCTCTTAAAGGAATGACGGTGGACAATGCAGCAGCTTGTGATCCGTCAATCAGATATGCATATTGTGCAACATGATCTGTCATCCCTCCGGAATTTAAAACGGGATCCGTAACTCTTTGAGTTGATATGGATCGATTATCAGTCGTGCTAAACCCTTGAAGGTTGAAAAGAAGCGGCAATGACCAAGAGGTGATATCATAGAAGCGCGGATTTTCACCTCTTTCAACACGGTCTCTTGCTTCATCCAGGAAATTTTTGGGGATCTCAATTTTTGCCTCCAGTAAATTACGGATAAACGCCATCCGGGGTTGAGATGCTTCGATCACATAAGTACCCGGTTCAAAAGTACTATTTCCGATATCGGTACCTGTCCGGTCTGAAACATTTCTAAGGCTTGCTTCTTCCGTAAGTTGATCCACTTCAACCCCACTTCTCATCAGTAAATTAACGGCTTCGGCCACTAAGCCGGGATCACCCTCTTCTTTGATCAAATAGCGTACTGTACCGTTGTTACCCATTTCAATAGCGTCTGA
>JBBDJK010000169.1:0-10497 GCA_040879905.1 Balneolaceae bacterium
GATTGATCCGGGCGAACATCTCCTCACCATTCATCAAATAAAAAGTACAAGTGGCTGGCAAATTGAACCAACTCCGGGATATTCTTTTTTTCTGTCTGAACCGGTTGAACCGGGTGACCTGAAAATCAGTGAGTTTTATTACAGGGTGCCGGTGAGTTGGCGTACTGAACAATTTGATCGTCCTCAATATATCGAAATCTACAACAGATCCGATAAACTGCTGAATCTGCGGGATTATAAAATCAACGGTCATAACATTCATATAGATAAAGATCTGCCGATCGGGTCAGGTGAGTATCTGGTTATAACACGTGGCTTAACTGTTTTTGAAGATCGGTTTGGTGACCGGAATTTTGTTGAAGCGGATGAATTTCCCCGATTAAATCTGACAACATCAGACAGGATCCTTTTTGAAACGGATCAGGGCGAACCGGTTGAAGACCTGACTTACATAGCCAGTGAATGGGGTGGGAATTCAGTTTCGCTTGAGCGATTATCATTTGACCTGCCGGTTGATCAACGGGGAAACTGGGCCGAATCGTTAGATGCATTAACCGGATCACCCGGCCTCCCAAATACCGTCAGAATACCTACGGATTATCCTGTCGCAATTTCAGTCAATACACCGGAACCGCGAACCGTTGAGGTGGTTTTTACAAGAGAGTTGAATCCGGAATCCATTCAGGATCTCTCAAATTTCAGTTTAGGAAGTGATGTCGTTATTGAATCATTGGAACTGACATCCGGCGGGAACCACATCGTATTTAAAACGGCTGAACCCCTGAAAGATCATCAGGAGTACGTGTTTTTCTATCAGGGCATTGTAGATCTGTTCGGAAATCGGCTGCCTGAACCACTTGAAATCGACTTTATGTTTATAAATCCATTTACGATTCTTTCTGCTACACTCATAGATGCAGAAAGTGTCCGGATTGAATTCTCACTGCCGGTTCAAATCGCTTCGGTTCAACTGACCGATTTCTACCTGTCTGATGGTACAACACCTGACCAATTTACATTTATAACTTCAAGTATTGTTGATCTTCGATTTAACCATTTGTTCGGATACGGTACACACGAGATATTTCTGAAACCGATCGAAAGTTTTAATCCGGATATCAACGAACAGTGGAAAAGTGAGGAGGGATTGAGTGTTGTGTTTAATCGATTCGAGGAATTTCAACCCGGAGACATTGTCATCAATGAATTCATGGTTCGCCCACCGGAAGGGTATCCGCGGTATGTAGAGATTTACAACAGGTCCGAGCGGTATTTAAACCTGAAAGGATTTGAACTCAGACGAAGAGAAAATTCACCCAATAATGGTGGGGTTCTTTCTGCCAACGATTTAGCAATCGGCCCGGGCAGGTACATCGTTGTTACATCAAATCGTGAGCAATTAGAAGAAATTTTTGGGAAGGGTTCTTGGAGAGAGATGTCCGGATACCCCGGTTTTACACAAACAACATCCGATGAGATTCGGCTGATCGAACCGAATGGTGCCATCATTCAAAAACTTGCATACAATCCACAAACTTGGGGAGGGAATGGTGTTGCTCTCGAAAGACGAAGTTTAGATGCACCGATTAACGATATAAATAACTGGGCAAACTCCATTGCTGATTTGAAAGGCACTCCCGGAATGAAAAATAGTGTTGGCCCGGACGATGCAGGCCCCTTTTTAAAAAGGTTTGAAGTGATTGACAATGAAATCATACACATCTATCTGGGGGGAGCCGTAGATTGGCAAAAGGTAACCCCATCCAATTTTCATCTAACCGGGAATCAATCTATTCAAAAGATCGGGTTTATTGAACCGGATATTGCAAAACTGACTTTGGCCACAAAACTCATCTCCGGACAAACGTATCTACTGACGATTCGTGATATAGTCGATATCTTTGGAAATGAGATGGGTTCGGTTCAGCAATCATTTACGTACTATTTAGTTGAGTCAGCCGATCGGGGTGATGTTGTGATTAATGAATTTATGTACAACGAACCCGATGATTACTCACGTTATATCGAGCTATATAACCGCAGTCAGAAAGTGATCGATCTTGCGGGCTGGAAACAGGCGAACAATACAGGTACACTGAGAACTCTGACAGACGAATCGTATCTGCTTCAGCCGGGAGCCTATGTTGTGATGGCACCCAATGAAGAGTTGTTACAGGTTTTCCTTTTCCCCGAATTGCCACTGATAAACGCTGGGAACAGATTTTCTGCATTAAAAAACGGAGGGGATGCCATTGTGATCGCCAACGAATCGGGTGTTGTGATCGATTCGCTGGCCTATACGCCCGATTGGGGTGGTGATGGAGTGTCTCTTGAACGAAGGCGTGCAGACCTCTCAGGGACTCACAGGGAAAATTGGGATGAATCCCCATCAACAAAATTGGGGACTCCGGGCCAAAAGAATGAAGTAGATAGTCAATTTGTCTTTCAGGCAGAATCCGTTTACGCTCCGGCCCGTAACGAAGTGGACATTCGATTTAATGCATCGGTTAGGGAGGGGAGTGTTCATGTCAGTCATTTTATTATAGAGGGCATCAGTCCGTCAACCGTCGTATTCATGAACCCGGACCAGATAAAATTGACATTTGCAAAACCATTCGATTCAGGTGAGAAGTCACTACAGATTTCCGGATTGCAATCATTGGCAGGGTTTACAGTGAAATCGGACACTATGTATTCGTTTATGGTTTTTGATCCCTTTCAACCCGGTGATATAAAGATCAATGAATTTATGGTTCGCCCACCGGAAGGTACCCCTCGATATGTAGAATTGGTTAACGGTTCCGGCCGGCTGATTAACCTGAGAGACTGGCGACTTCAGCGAAGAAATACTTCCTCGGAAAACCCGAGGTTTATATCGGAATATGATTTGCCCATTCACCCGGGTGATTATATTGTATTAACAGAAAATTCTGACCAGTTATCAGATATATTTGGGGCCGGTCATTATGTGGAATTAACAAACTTCCCGCCATTTACGGTATCTGTACCGGATCAGATTCGATTGATAACCGAACGCGAGCTGGTTGCTGATTCACTTGAATACAATCCTTCAATTTGGGGAGGTAATGGGGTAGCCCTTGAACGATTGAGTATTGATGTAGCCTCACATATCGTTGAAAATTGGAGAGAATCCGCAGCCCTTCTTCACGGTACACCGGGAAAGCCAAACAGTGTGAAACCGGATACAGAACCACCGGTTCTTATGAGTGTAAAGCAGGCAGATAATAGAAGCTTTATACTCGAATTTGATAAAAAACCTGAACAGAATAGTGTGTTGGACATCTCAAACTACTCATTTAACCCGTTTTTGCATATTTCAGAGATCATATCCGATCAAAATAGGGTGCAAATCATCGTTGAGAGTGGTTTGGAGAACGATCAAACGTATGATTTAACTCTTCAGAATATCCATGATATTTTTGGGAACCGGATGGAAACGACTACCGTTTCGGTTCACTATCTGGAGTTCTCAGATATCGAGCCCATGAAAGTCGTGATCAATGAAATTCTTTACAGGCGGGCACAGTCAGGTGCTCCTCAATTTGTGGAATTATTCAATCAATCGAGTGACAATTTTAACCTGTCCGGTTGGTCCTTGATCAATAAATCCGGAATGAACCAAATCCCGGAGGGAGTTGTCATTCGTGAAAACGAATATTTGGTTTTTTCAGATTCGGAGTCACTTGTTTCAGAATCCGGTTCAGAATCCGGACGGTTCATTCATCTGCCGGGTTTCAAGTCGTACAATAGTAGTGGAGATTTAGTTGTTCTGAAAGATAAAGATGGAATGGTTATCGACAGTTTAACCTACAAAGCTGCCTGGAGGCATAACCCTCCCGGTGTATCATTGGAGAGAAAAGACCCGGCAGCCCTATCTGTTGATCCATTTAATTGGGTAAAAAGCGTTGCAGAAACCGGTTCAACACCTGCTGAAATAAACAGCCTGTTTCAGATCGATGAATCGCCGCCAGAGGTGGTTTTTGCAAATCTTTTTCATCCTGATTCACTGGAGGTCATTTTTAATAAATTTGTCGATTTGAAGGGCATCAAAACCAATCATGAACTAAAAAGAAGAAGAAAGTCCAAACAGACCGGAAATTTGGATGAGACAGAAGAGCTGATCCCCCGGTTTTTGATCAATGGAATAAGTACAACCTTACTCAAGTATCTGCCGGAGGAGGGGAATCGGATTGTACTGGACCCGACAGTCACAGATTTAATTGATGACATCCGGTTGGAGATTCAAAATCTGGGCGATTTTAAGGGCAATATTGTACAATCCCTTGATCAACCGGTATCAAGGCCTGCAGAGACGGGTGATCTTCTGTTTAACGAGATTATGTACCAGCCGTTGGCAGATAACAGAGATGGATTTCCGGATCAGTCCGATTATATTGAAATCTTCAATCGAAAACCATATCCGATTTCATTGGAGGGTATCTTCCTGCATGATGCCCCGGATGAAAATGGAAATATTGTCAAAATGGAACCGGTCACAACCAGGCATCAATGGGTAGCGGGCCATGGTTATTTATTGATCTATCCGGAGACAGATGAACGTTCAGTATCAGAAAGCCGGGTCGGACGATTCTTTGGATTGGTTGATGAGTCCGATTATACGGTATTGAGAGTTGATCGGAATACGCTGAGCCTGCCAAATACAGGCCGTCAAATCAATTTGAGTGACAGCACATTTAATATCATTGATCACATTGATTATTCACCCGATTGGCACAATCCGAATCTGATCGATACCCGTGGAATGGCACTTGAGCGGATCAGTCCGAATTCGGAAACAAACAGGGAAGATAATTGGAGTTCAAGTGCAGACATCATGGGTGGGACACCCGGTAAACAAAACTCCATTTTCCAATTGAGTGAAGTGTTAACAGATAATAATGGGATTAATTTGGATCCTAATCCATTTTCGCCCGATGGGGATGGCCATGAAGATCATCTGTTTATTCACTACCTATTTGACGAACCCGATTATCTGGTGCGAATCCGGATTTTTGATCGTTATGGCAGATTGGTTCGAAATCTGGTAAACAGTGAAGCCGCCGGAAATCAGGGTTTCTATATCTGGGATGGAAGGATGGATAACGGACAAAGCAATCGAATAGGCATTTATATCATCCTGATAGAAGCCTTTAACAGTTCCACCGGCAGAAACCTTCAATTTAAAGAGACCGTCGTGATCGCCCGGAAGTTTTAACCGGAGTGAGCTCAACTTTAGTTTTATGACCCATAAAATGAGAATTATCCATCCCAATTGGCATCCATTCTGAAAAAGTACGATTATTTCAATTCACAGAAAGTTAATCAACCTCTTCATTCATCAAACGAAGCAATTGATTCAGGTCTGCCACTTTTTTATCATCATTTATTTTTCTGTAACTAATGGTCATATTCCGAATACATCGAATCAGTATTTCGTGAGGTGTCGCTTTTTTCAGATGCTCCGGACGTGGTTCGATCCCATTCTTTTTGAGAAAATAGTAACACTGATTGTAGGTGACAATGGTACCCCCATCAAACGGATCGATCAGAATAGCTTGGTTGGGCGTTTCATACATCAACATAAAGTGAATAGGCATATTTACACCGTAAAAAGGCAATCCCAATCTATTTGAAATTAACAGCACAACGACGCTCAACATGATGGGCATCCCTTTTCGTTGATCGATTACGCGGTCGAGATATGCATTATCAATGTGGTGATAATGAGTGGCATCACCCCTGAAACGTAACTCCCTGAAGAGATACTTCAGCAATATTTGCATTTTCTCTGAAAGTGAGGGTGTAGATGTAATTTTACTGCCGATAACGGAGGTTAACTTATCCAATCTCTTCTTGTACTCCTCTGTACGCAGTGTAGGATTTCCAAAACGGGCCAGAGTAAAGAGTGCCTCCTCCAGATCAGATAAAGAGTAGATGCCTTGTGAGATTAAATCTGAAAAATCCACAAAAAGACTATCGATGGTGATATTATAAATAATCTCATTAATGGCTTTTTTTTCAGCAATTTTGATCGATTCAGTTCTGAATTGGTCAAGAAGCGGGACGGCATTCTCACCCAGTTCTTTAAACCTCAGTTTGACACTTTCCTGAACTTCAGGATCAGGATCGTCCAGGAGGTAGATCAAAGATTCAATCTCACCGATTGTTGAGTGATTGGATTTCATTCAGTGGTTTCGTTTTTTAAAAAGAATATGTTGATTCGATTTATTAACAGATCATTACCTGCTTCAATTCCAATTTTTTGATCAAGGAATCGACAACCACAAAGATAACGTTTGATTTGTTAATGATCAGATGTGATTTTCACTATTCTATTGAAAACCACAAGTAGAAGGTTTTTTTGTTGATAGTTGCTGGTCAGGAGGCCAATGAAATAAGCCGGTTAAAAAAACGAATATTTGGGGCTCTCAAAAAATTTAAAGGATAAGGTTATGAAATTGAAAATTTTAAATTATACTTAATAAAGAGCACAGGCCAATTATCGAAGGAATCTTGATCAAATAGAAAACCGATTTTATGGGTGTTGAAACATCGGTTGTTTGCCTGTGGTAAAGAATAATCGACTGGTTGGTATTATAACAGAACAAAATTATATAACGATTACGTCACGTTTATTAAAAAGGCTGCATGCAGATGGTGAGAACACTTCATCATCTTCATAGCAGATTGATCAAGTAAATGAAATGACATAAATGACGATCTGATGGCTGAGAAAAGGTTATCTATTGCGAAGGATCCTGAATCGAGGAAAACGTTTCTAAGACATCTGCTGCACGATGTAGAGGCAATCGAACAGATGTTAGAGAATAACTTGTTTGAGAAAGATATGATCAGAATTGGGGCTGAGCAGGAGTTCTGTCTGGTTGATAAGTACTTCAAACCGTCACTTCATTCACTTGAAGTACTTGAGAAAATTGATGATGATCATTTTACTCCAGAGCTGGCTCGCTACAATCTGGAAATCAATCTGGATCCGATCGAACAGAAAGGCAACTGTTTTTCAGAGATGGAAAAGCAGTTGGTTAACCTGCTGAATAAAGCTGCAGATGCTGCTGAAATTTTTAATGAAAAGATCATTTTGACAGGAATTCTTCCGTCCATCGATTTCAGGGCGGTTCAGATGGAATATATGACCCCTAAACAGAGATACTTAGCACTATCAGATATCATGGCAGAATTAAGGGGCGAAGATTTTGAGTTAAATATTACCGGTGTGGATGAACTTATTCTAAGCCATAATAATATCCTTTTTGAAGCTTGTAATACAAGCTTTCAGTGCCATTTGCAGATTGAACCCAGTGAGTTTACAGATCAATATAACTGGGCACAAATGCTGTCCGGACCGGTTTTGTCAATCAGTGCGAACTCCCCGCTACTGGTTGGGAAACATCTCTGGGCCGAGACTCGGATTCCACTTTTTCAACAGAGTATCGATACCCGTGGCAAAGGGTATCATTTAAGGGAAAGGGCACAAAGGGTGACCTTTGGAAATCGTTGGATTCGAAGTGTGGCTGATGTATATAAAAATGATATAGCAAGACACACGATACTGTTTTTGACAGATATTAAAAAAGACTCACTTGAACAGCTTGCTAAAGGTAAAATCCCAAGACTGGATGCGTTACAATTGCATAATAGTACGATTTATAAATGGAATCGGCCCTGTTATGGTGTACACAAAGGGGTTCCGCATTTACGAATTGAAAACCGATATATGCCATCCGGACCCACTGTACAGGATGAAATCGCAAATCTGGTTTTTTGGGTAGGTTTGATGAACAATATGCCGGATAAGTATAAAGATATCTGGAATAGAGTATCCTTTGAGGATGTAAAAGAAAATTTCAAAAAGGCGGCTATGTGGGGAATTCAAAGCGGGATGGTGTGGGACGGTGAGTTATTGCCGGCCAGAGATTTGATCATCAATAAACTGCTGCCAATGGCAAGAGAAGGGTTAGAGATGAAAAAAATTGATGAGAAGGATATTGATCGATTTCTGGGCATTATCGAAGAACGTGCAAAAGGGTACGCAACGGGATCAAGATGGATCGTAACAAGTTACCGTAATTTAAGGAAGGAACTGGGCAGGGAGGAGTCGGCCGTTGCATTGACAGCCATTATGCACAACAGACGAATGAGCGGAAAACCTGTTCATGAATGGGAAACTGCCAAACTGAAGGAAGCCAGTAAATTGGAGATTCAGTACGATATCGTAAGCAATATCATGACAACCGATCTGGTTACAGTAACAGAAAATGATATCGCAGAACTGGTGCTCAAAGTGATGGAGTGGCGTAATATCAATCATCTGCCGGTCGAAGACATCAATGGAAAATTGAAAGGAATTATTACAAAGAAGCGGTTGGTTCACTATCTTAACAGATCGGATTCGGATCAGCTGGCAACCGCAGCCGATGTGATGGATAAAAAACCGGTCACGATTGGTCCAAATGATGATATAAAGTACGCAATGTTGTTAATGCTGGATAAAAAAGTGAGTTGTCTGCCTGTCGTTGAAAAAGATGAACTGATAGGGATCATCACAGACAAAGACACAAAAAAAATCTGGGATAAGATGAAAAAAAGAAGTAATGCAAAAAAGTGAGTTGTCAACTGTCATGACTGAAGTGACAGATAAGCGTATCAGATGGTCGAAGGAAGGAAGCAAAAGAGGGCCTGTAATAGTCCTGTTCGTTGGTATTCATGGCAATGAACCGGCAGGTATTAAAGCGGTAGATCGATTGGCCGAATCGGTTGAAAAGTCTGACATAGAGTTTTATGGGTCCGTCTATGCGATTTCAGGTAATATAAAAGCCCTTGAATTGGGGATCCGGTATCTGGATACGGATTTGAATCGACTTTGGGAGAATATGGATGGCGGGATAGAAACAAAAACTGTAAACGGCGCACCCAAAAGCCCTGCAGAATATGAAGAAAGCCTTGAAATAAAAGAGTCGATCGATCAAATCATCAGAAAATACAGAAAAGAAGCATCGGATATCATCTTTGCTGATCTGCACACGACATCTTCAAGAAGTTGTGCATTTATCCTTTTAAATGACACTCTTTCTAACCGCGAAATTGCACGAACATTTCCGGTACCACAGATATTGGGAATTGAGGAAAATATTCATGGAACACTACTGAGTTATATCAATAATCTGGGATATAAAGCGATAGGATTTGAAGCCGGTGCACATAACGATGAGATTTCGATTGAAAGAAGTGAAGCCTTTTTATGGTTGTTAATGGACTACAATAAAGTCATTAATTTACCCTCTGAAAAAAAGAGAGAACTTGAAGATCAGATTTCGGTTCATAGCGGAGTACCCGATGTTTACTTTGAGATACGACATCATAAGCTTGTCAAACATCCGGAGAAATTTCAAATGATCAGTGGGTTTCAGAATTTTGATTTGATTGAGAAAGATACCCCTCTTGCATACGAAAACGATAAGTTATTAAGAGCTCCCGTTTCAGGCAGGATTTTTATGCCACTCTATCAAAAGGTAGGGCATGATGGTTATTTGATTATTCGGGAAGTATCCGGATTTTGGCTGGAACTGTCTGCTTACTTCCGTAATAGTTATTTTCATACATTACTCAAATATCTACCGGGTGTATCTTTGCTGGATCAGAGGAGTTATCTTGTGAATCTGCGAGTTGCCCGTTTTTTAGTGAAAGAGATTTTTCATTTATTGGGGTACAGGGTGTATCGAAAGGACGAAAATACATTAATTTGTTATAAGCGATAAAACAGATTTTAAAAAAAATGAGATTGAATGGCCTTCTTAACCGGAAAAACATTTAAAAGTCAGATCTAAGAACTATGTTGGATTATCGATTTGTTGATGGAACACGTCTGACATCGGTCATTGAGGCACTTATATTTGCCAGTCCCGATCCTATTTCATGGGAAAATTTGGCTTCCATTCTTCAAGAAAGTGAAGAGGAGTTGAATCTGGATGAGACGGTACTCAAAGAGATTATCGGGCAACTTAATAACAGATTTGAAGAGAATGACCTCTCCTTTCGAATTGAAAAAACGGGAGGTGGATACACATTTGTCACACAACCCAGATTTCATCCCTGGCTCAGCATATTTCAACATGAAAATGCCTACCGGCGCCTCTCGCAGCCTGCCATCGAGACGCTCGCGATTGTTGCTTATCGGCAGCCTGTCACAAAACCGGAAGTGGACAGTATCAGGGGGGTCGATTCAGGATATATACTGAGACAGTTAATGGAGAAACTGTTGATCAAAGTGTCCGGAAGAGCGGATTCTGTAGGTAAACCGCTTCTCTATAAAACAACCACCCATTTTTTGAAACATTTTGGAATTAATTCGGTCGATGAATTACCTAAACCAAGAGAAATTGATGAAATCCTGAAAGATGATGATATGGCCGAACATCGCAGAATGTTGATGGAGCGTCAGATGGAGTTGGAAGATTT
>JBBDJK010000170.1:0-1792 GCA_040879905.1 Balneolaceae bacterium
TATATACCCATCAAATCGATTGAATTGATCAAATCATTGGATACTCATGAATTCATTATCCAGTTAAAATGTTATGAAGCATAATATCTGATCTAACTCAATTACGTATTATTTTATTGTTGAAATCTATGAACCATTTTTCTGTAAAAGAATTCATTAACCTGATCATAATTTTTATGATGGTTGTCATTACAACTATCGGTTCACGTTCTATGATGCTGTATGGAAATCGAGCAATTGAGACAGACACTTCTGTGGATCTATTTCTTTATGAAAGTACAGATCTAAACGGATTGAGTGAAAATCTGGATAGTCTTGGTGTAAAGTTTAACAGGGAACGGTTGATTTGGGCAGGGAATACGCTTCGTTGGCGCACATTTGTTCCGGGTCGTTATCGTATTGAAGGTGATCTATCCCATTATGATCTGCTTTCAAAACTTGCAAGGGGGTTACAGGATCCGGTTCGAGTTACCGTATTACCGGGTTTGGATATTGAAAGATTATCAAGAAATTTATCTATGCAATTACGTGCGGATAGTCTGGAGTTCAAGTCACAATTTTCAGACAGCTCTGCGTTAGCATTAGAATCCGGATTGTCCGGTGAGGAACTTTTTTCAAGGATGTTACCTGACACGTATGAGATGTTTTGGACGTCCACACCGGAGAATAGTATCAGAAGGTTATACAGAGAGTTTCAAAATGCTGTTACAGACCGTTTGTCAGATGACATCGAAAAACATTTTTTTAATCTCGATGAGATCATCATTTTGGCGTCAATAGTTGAATGGGAGGCACGATTAGAGGAGGAAAAACCCAGAATTAGCGGACTTTATCTAAATCGTTTGACCCGGAATATGATGTTACAAGCGGATCCTACGGTTATATATGCATTAGGTGAACGTCGCAGATTGCTTTTCGAAGATTATGGTTTTGATCATCCATATAATACCTATCAAATACAGGGTTTGCCACCTGGCCCAATTACAAATCCATCGCTATCTTCAATTCGTGCAGTTCTTGAGCCGGAGGAGCACGATTATCTGTTTATGGTGGCAACACCTGAAGGTTCACACAGGTTCACAAGAACCTTTAGAGAGCACCAAGAAGCGAGCGAAGAGTGGAGGAGGTGGCTCAGAGAACAAGTTCGGATTCGTCAACAGTTAGATCGTTTAAATGAGCAAGAGAATCAGTAATGAAACAGAGAAAGTTATTAAACTGCTGCTTAGCGATTATTGAATCTCATTTTGGCAAGATCAGACAATGGTTGAATGAATAGATGTTGATTGATTCTGTTTCCGTTAAAATGAATCTTCATCGACAAACCATTTTGAATAGGTGAATTTCGTAAAGCGCGTTCCAGATAAACCGGATTTCCGGCGCGTTCCAGACTTTGGAAAAGATAAGTAGCTGCATCATATCCTAAACTGGAAAAACGATCCGGACGAATACCAAATCTGGTTTCATAATCCTTCTCAAAATAATCTAATGCAGATTGGTCATCAGTCTCACCGAATGATTTAGTATAATAGATTTCAAAAAAGCGTTCTTGAAAATTTGTTAAATCCGCAAATTCCCACTCTTCAGAACCCAAAATAATGACATCACTTCTCATTCCTTCCAATGTGTTAAGCATCAGGTTCATCATTGTAGTCGATGCCTCACTTGTAAATGGTGCATAAATTGCTTGAGAACGTTTATAATTAAGTGAATCGATCCACTCTTCATTCGGTGTAAATACATCTGTAATTTCTGTAAAATCATATCCGGAGGATTCAAAATCTTCTTCAATATA
>JBBDJK010000171.1:0-4093 GCA_040879905.1 Balneolaceae bacterium
AAAAATTGCATAACATACGTGAAACAGCGAAACCATTGGGTATCGATTTTAATCTGGATGGCCGTATTACTTCCAAAAAAATTAATGATTTACTAAAACAGGCTGAAGGTACATCTATCGAAAACATCATTAATGGCTTGATGCTTCGTGCGATGGCAAAAGCAGAGTACTCACCCCAAAATATCGGGCATTTCGGACTTGGATTTTCACACTATGCACACTTTACAAGTCCAATCCGCCGTTACCCTGATGTAATTGTTCACAGGTTGTTAAAAAGGTATAATTCCGGTTCATCTGAATATACCTTTACACAATTAGAACAGAACGGTGAACATTGCAGTGAAAGAGAACGTTACGCTGTGGAAGCAGAAAGAGATTCTGTTAAATTGAAACAGGTTGAATTTCTTTCTGAGCGGCTCGGTGAAACATTCGACGGAACGATCAGCGGAGTTACTGAAAATGGAATATACGTTCTGCTGAATGATATATACTGTGAAGGTATGATTCGCGTTAGTGAACTTAAAGATGATTATTATGTTTATCATCAAAAACTTCACTGCCTGATTGGAAGATCCAAAGGGAAAAAATATACCCTGGGTGGCCCTATCAAAGCAAAAGTGGTTCGTACGGATCTTGAAAAAAGACAAATAGACCTTGCAATCCCGGATTTTTAAACAAACATTCTAACTTATGCGGTTGTCAAATAAAATTATTCTGATTTCTCTTCTTACACTGTTTATCACAACATCTGCAGTGCAGGAAGTTTTCTCACAGTTTTTCTCATTTGGGAAAAACAGGGTACAGTATGAAACATTCGATTGGAGATTTATCGAGACGGATCATTTTGATATCTATTACTACGACTCCAGAAACTATCATCTGGCTCAATTTACCGCCGAGACAGTCGAATCCTCTTTAAAACAATTAATCGAAGATCTGGGAACCCCGCTCACCGACAGGATTCCGGTTATTATTTATGACTCACATAGTGATTTTTCTCAAACGAATGTGGTTCGTCTGCCTGTAGATGCTCAGGGAATCGGAGGTGTGACCGATAAGTTTAAAAACAGAATGACACAACCCTTCATGGGCGACTACACTGATTTCAGACGTACCATCCAGCATGAACTTCTTCACGCTTATATCAACGATGTTTACTACGGCGGGTCTGTTCAATCCATTATGCAGAACAATATTCAACTTGTTTTTCCACTCTGGTTTGAAGAGGGATTGGCGGAATATCTGGCATTGGGTTGGGATACACAAACGGATATGTTTATCCGCGATGCAATCCTGAACAACTACCTTCCACCCATTCAGCGGTTAGGTGGATTTTTTGCATATCGAGGCGGGCAGGCTTTCTGGTACTACATAGCTGATCAGTATGGCCGCCCAAAAATCACTGAGATTATGCAGCGTATTCGAACCACTCAGAATATTCAACAAGCCCTTGTCCAATCTTTGGGGTTGAATATCGAAGAACTGTCTGAAAGATGGGAGGAGTATTGGAGACAACGATATTTTCCTGAAGTGGCTGATCGCCAGACCTTAACAAGCGTGGCTACTCAGATCACAACACGGGCAAGATCCGGTTCTTATAACACGAGCCCTACCATATCACCCAGAGGCGACCGTATCGCAATGATCACAAACCGTCGCGGTGTATTTGATGTCGTTGTAGTGGATGCCAACTCCGGCAAAAGGCTTAAGACCATTATCAACGGAGCTGACAACCCTATGTTTGAGGAGCTGAATATTTTGAATCCTAATTTGTCATGGTCGCCGGATGGATCACAGATAGCACTATCCAGTAAATCGCAAGGTTCTTATAATCTGGCAATCGTTAATTATGAAACCCTTGACACCAGAACCATTCGTTTTCCACAACTCGATGCCATTAATTCTGTAGCTTGGTCACCGGATGGATCAAAGATCGCTTTTGACGGGAATATGGGGCCTTATCAGGATATTTTTGTGTATAATCTCGATACAAGTGATTTTATCAATCTGACAAATGATGTCTTTAATGATAAAGAACCCACTTGGGGACCCGATTCTGAAACCATCTATTTCGTCTCCAATCGTGGCGACAGGGTTCAGCCAAATACCTATCTGGCAGGATATTCTACCATGCAACACGACTCATTCTTCCAAACAGATTTATACAGAATGGGGGCCGGAAACAGTCGCATCGAAAGACTTACCAATACACCGGGCTGGTCTGAAAATCAACCTACATTAACCAATGACGGGAGAATGCTGTTCGTATCTGATCAAAACGGCATTCCAAACATCTATGAATATGATATGATGAGCCGGTCGGTCTACCCATTGACTGATCTGCAATCCGGTATTATGCAGATTTCTGTATCCTCTGATGGTACTCGTCTCGCATTTAACTCACTCAATGAAGGTTATCCGGATATTTTTATGATGCGATCTCCTTTTACTTTCAGAAGGGATGCACCCCTTTCACCAAACACCTGGGCGCTTGAAAGAGATGCTAAAGGTGCATCCGGCCTGGTTCCGGCAATCGGTTTTGTAAAGGAGATGATTAATGCACGTGAACATGGAAATTATATTTCGACCCGTGTATCAACTCCTGTTCCCGGCTCTGATTCAGATATGAGCAATGCAGATATCTCAGATGAGGTGCTGGCTGATGCTGAAGCGGATACCACAACAGATGAGTCTCAAGAACAAGGCAGCTCCAGAATCGATTTCAGAAACTATCAGTTTGCAGAAGATGTGATTCGGGATACAACCATCCAGCTCACAGATGATCCCAGAAATTTTGAACCGGAAGGAAATGTAACCGAAGACGGATTCTTCAAGCCAAAAGAGTATCGACTGAAATTCACACCTGATTTCAGTTATGCTGCAGGGCAATTGAGCACCTATTACGGTTCATCGGCCTTCGCTTTTATCTCTCTCACTGATCTGTTTGGTGACCATCAACTATCGTTTGGATCGAATTTGGTGTTTGATCTTAGAAATAGTGATTACACATTTCAATATGGATTCATGCGAAACCGAACGAATTTCTTTACCTCTTTTTTTCATCAATCCAGAAGTTACCAAACTTTTTTTGGTGAACTGCTGCGATTCAGAACGTATGGCGGATCGGTTGATTTCCAATATCCATTTAACCGCTTTCAAAGAGTAGACTATGGAATTTCAGCTATTGGTATTTCAAGAGATTTCAGTACCATTCAAGGTTTAGGCGGTCAAAGTTTAAGTAATGAAAATTCGTGGTTCCTCTTTCCACAGGTTACATTTACGGGAGATTATACCGTTCCGGGTTTTATCACTCCAAGATCCGGTAACCGTTATTCAATCAGATTATCAGCAAGTCCGCCATTAGGAAGTGAAGTACCACAATTTGCGACTCTTTTAGGTGACTACAGACAATATCTGGATTTGGGGCTGGGTTACAGCTTGTCTTTTAGAGGATCGGGAGCTGTGTCCTATGGTCGTGATTCACAAACTTTCTTTATGGGAGGTATGCTCGGCTGGATTAATCAACGCTGGTCAGATGCTGAAATCCCCTTTGATAGATTGGCAGATACATTCTTCACTGTACCGGCAACACCTCTGAGAGGCCACGAGTTTAATACAATCTTCGGTGACAAGTTCTCACTGATCAATATGGAGTTCCGGTTTCCTCTCTTTGCAGCTATCCTGCCCGGGCCTATACCTATCTTGCCTCTTTATAACCTGACAGGTGTTGCATTTATCGATGCCGGAGCGGCATGGGGTTTTGATATACCCTACTCAAGATTTAACGATAATACCGGGAATCCGATCGTATATTTTGAAAATCCGCAAGGACTGGATTGGAAAGTGGGAACCAAAACAGATGGCTTCATAAACCCGCAGACCGGTTTATTACGAGAAGGGCCTCAACAAGATGGTGATATTCCGGCCACATTTGTGGATGGAGATATCCTTATCGGAGCCGGGTTTGGACTCCGCACAATTCTGCTTGGCCTGCCATTCAGATATGATGTTGGATGGCCATACGGAAGCGGTGGATTTCAGGGACGGCCCATTCACTACTTCTCAATCGGTATCGATTTTTAAACTATTTCGT
>JBBDJK010000171.1:4193-7050 GCA_040879905.1 Balneolaceae bacterium
TCTTCATCATACATCCATTGGCTCACACCCTCCCCTTCCTCTAATTCAGTCTCATTGACCAGGATTAATACCGGCTTCTTCAGATATTTGAAGGTCAATTGCAGCTCTTTTTCCGAAGATTGTCCTTCATAACCTCTGACCATCCGGCCGATGGTGAACGTTGCATATTCATCGTGTTCAAAATAACGGAAAGCTGTTGTCGAAAAATCACCCTGTTTATACTGATTTGTCAATCCATCATCCTCATAGAGTCTGAATGTACCGGGTGCACCCCCATAAATTTCAATCTGTAATCGGTTATTGGTACCCTTTATAATGGATGGGTGATAGTCCCGATAGGGGATAATGGCACCGGCTTTCACAAAAACCGGAATTTTATGGAGTGGTGATTCAACCAACCACGATTGTCCACCTCTAAATTGTTCTCCTGAAAAATAGTCATACCAGACTCCCGAGGGCAAAAACACAAACCGCTCACTAAGTTCCACATCAAATACCGGAGCAACCAGGAATGCATCACCAAGAAAAAACTGAGTCGTATAACCAGCATCACCTCTGACCGGCTTTTGCCCCGTACCCCGGGTCAGATGTGCAAGACTATAGATATATGGGAAAAGCCTGTTTCTTAATACTGTAAGTTCTTCAATATGTTGATTGACCAAAGAATCTGACTCCAAAATATTGCCATCGTAGAATGGCATCAAACTGTTAAATGTCAGAAACTGAATCCATCGCACGGCCAAATCCTCTGATGTCTCATTTATATCATTTGAATTGAACAACTCAAGTTTAACCGGGGTAAATGGGACTTCATACATGATCAAATCGGGATCAGAAACCATTTCGATATGTTCCCTTAACCCAACGACCTTACTTTGTCCAAATTGAGGAATTTCAGGCCGGCCCCTCAATTCATCCGGAATATGAGTCCCAAAGAGTTCAGGTAAATCAGTTTCTGTAATGATTCTTTCCTGATTTTCATATCCACCTTTTAAAACCCCAAATGCCCATGCAGGTGGCAAATCGACTCTCTGCTCTCTTTTTGCAAGAACCGGATCCACAGTCGGGCTAACCGTCTCGGGCATTCCTAAACCGGCCGGGCGGTTTTCAGTTGAATGGTTCAAATGCATTTTGTGAACAAATAAACCACCTTCACCCATCGAATGGAGGTCGATATGATAATATCCGGGTTGTGAAAAATGCAAACGGTCAGATTCTCCATCGGACGTTGCCCGAACCCAGGTTAGCAGCTTGAAACGGTTGATGATAACCTTGGCTTGGTGGATTAAAAAGTTGTTATCATCCAAAATTTCCAAACGCAGTTCGGAATGATTATCTCTCTCGAATTCCTGTTTAGTCAGAATCCAAATGTCGTAATCACCGGGTTGTTGGACATAAAATGAAAACCGAAATGCATGGCTGACCCCGGCTGAATCGGCTGAAGATCTTTTCGAAGTCAGTGAATGATGGGTGACCTCTTCCCAACCATTTTGCATCGCAACACTCGATGCATAAATTGAAACGATCCCTTCAGATTCATAAAACTCACTTTCAGGAATATTATGACACGCCCCTAAAAAGAAAACGATAAGGATCGATAAATTTATGCAGACAGTGCCTCTATACGGGCGGATCATAATGATTAAATTCATTCAGTTAACCCATCTTTGCAATCAGAAGAATTGAATATATAAATCTTAAGTCTAATTATTTAATCAATCAAAACATTCATTCATCTAAATCAGTCTGCCGATAGATTAGCTGTTTGCTTCGTTGACAGCTTTCTTGAAATCCTTTGAAATTTTGAGCATTGGAACATACTGTTCGGGCACGATGACTTCTTCATTTGTTTTTGGATTTCTTGCAACACGTTGTGCTCTTTTCACAACTTTAAAACTACCAAATCCACGAAGTTCAATGTTTTCACCTCTTTTCATTGAATCAATTACAGTATCCAAAAAACCTTTCACAACTGCTTCGGTTTCAACCTTTGTCAGTCCCGTTGAAGATGAGATGATATCTACTATGTCTGCTTTTGTCATGATTTTTAACCTATTTTGATTTTTTTGTCATGTACACTCCTATAAAGAGTCTATATGCAAAGTAAGTAAAAAGGTCGCTTAATCGTTCACTAAATCCCAAATTTTATCAAATATTTTGCGAAATGTTTTATACATTCGATGTTGAATTCAACAAAGAATTAAATTAGACGAATGGACGTATTAGAAAGAGTTGTCGGTTTTTTGAATAATCTGGTTTGGAATACACCCGAATTGTTACCTCTTATGGTTGTAGCACTTTTGGGATATGGTATATTTATCACACTTCGAATGGGTTTCATACAAATTCGAAAATTCGGCCACGGTGTGAAGGTAGTAATGGGCTATTACGACGATCCCGATGATATTGGAGATGTCAACCACTTTCAAGCCTTATCAACTGCTCTTTCCGCAACTGTGGGTATCGGTAATATCGCCGGAGTTGCAATTGCCATCCATTATGGAGGCCCCGGCGCACTCTTTTGGATGTGGGTTACGGCTTTTTTCGGGATGGCTATAAAATATTCAGAATGTACGCTTGCACTTATGTACAGGATACAAAATAAGGACGGCTCTGTATCAGGTGGCCCCATGTATTACATCGAAAGGGGGCTGGGCTCAAACTGGAAATGGCTGGCCGTAACCTTTGCAGCTCTTGCTGTTATCTGCTCATTCTTTACCGGTAACGCCATTCAGGCTAATTCTGTAGCCGATGTAATGGAAAATTCATTCTTTTTTATTGTGCCTACATACATTACCGGATTCATAACGGCTACCCTGGTTGGATTTGTGATTATCGGCGGTATTAAACGGATCGG
>JBBDJK010000171.1:7150-10270 GCA_040879905.1 Balneolaceae bacterium
GATGAACCGGTTAGAGAAGGGGTTGTTGCACTTCTTGAACCCTTTATTGATACCATCCTCATTTGTACAATGACCGGCTTGGTGATCATCACAACCGGTGTATGGGATACCAAACATCCCACTGATATTAATCTCGATTCGCCGGACATGAGTTATGAAGTCAGTGAAATAGTGGACTTGCCTGAGATACTGATTGTCGAAAATGGAATTGTCATGAATGGAATGATGCTCAGAAGTGCATTTGAGATCGATACAGTCTTTTCAAATTCAGCTCAAACTGAATTTTTTACCGGTAAAATTAATACGTCAACCGACCAGGCCGAATTTTACGGTACCGGTGAGATAACCGGTACGGTTTACGGAAATGCAATCTATAATGGTGCGACTCTAACATCTCAGGGATTTGAGATAGGGCTTTCACCGCTTTTTCCGGGTGGGAAGTATCTGGTCACCATAAGTGTACTCCTATTTGCTATTTCAACATCCATTGCATGGAGTTATTATGGCGATAGATCCATTCAGTATCTGTTTGGAGATAAATCCATCATCTACTATAAAGCAGTCTATATACTGCTCCATTTTATCGGTGCCATAACAGCACTTGGTACCATTTGGGCAATTGGTGATATCGCACTTGGACTCATGACTTTCCCTAACCTGATTGCACTTTTTGCTCTTTCGGGTGTCGTTTATGCAACTACAAAAGATTACTTCAAACGAATGGATGAAGAAGGCGAGAATGAGTAATACGGAAAATCAACTTACCGTCATTAACCATCCTCTGGTCGCAAGAGATTTGACCATTTTAAGGGATTCCGAAACCAGTACAACTGATTTCAGAGCAGCATTGGGACGTGTGGCAACGATTTTGGCATATTTTGCTTTGAAAGAACTGCCACTGAAAGAGATAAATATCAAAACACCGGTAACTCACACAAAAGGTTTTCAACTTAATACAAATATCATCGTGGTACCCATATTGAGAGCCGGTTTGAGCCTGGTGGATGCCATTTTAGATTTTGTACCTGATGCTAAAGTTGGACATCTTGGGATGTATAGAGACGAAAAGACACATCAACCCGTTGACTACTATTCTAAGCTCCCAAATGGCTTGGAAAGTGCATTGGTTCTGCTGGTAGATCCAATGTTGGCAACCGGTGGAAGTGCAGACGATGCGATCGGATTTTTAAAAAAGCAGGGAGCATCGAATATCCGATTCATTTCATTAATAACGGCACCAGAGGGACTGAAACGAATACAAAATAAATATCCGGATGTTTCAATTATTACAGCCTCAGTGGATGAAAAACTTAATGACGATATGTTCATCGTACCTGGATTGGGAGACGCCGGAGACCGCTATTTTGGCACTCTGTAAACGACCGGTTCTCACAATTGCAGCTCTGCTGATAATCCTTATCGGCTCCTCTTGTAAGGAACTTTCAGAGTACGATACTGAGCAGATCCGTGTCGCTATGAACGACTCTTTATTAGTTACAACCGAAAGTTGGGACGTCGAGATGGTTTTGATGCAAGAAGGCAAAACGAAGCTGCTAATCGAAGGTAGTTATGCTATCAACTACCAATCTGAAGATCGAAAAATGTCTAAAATTGAAGGTCCGGTATACGTTCAGATATTTGATACCTTAGGAAACGTAGAAACCGAAGCCTGGAGTAAACGTGCCGTTTACATTGAAGATGCTGCTGAGTTTGAGCTGTTTGACTCAGTAAGGGTTCAAACCGTTAATGATGGTTATTTATACTCAGAGTATCTTAAATGGTCACAATATACAGATCAAATCACCTCACCCTATTTGGTCACCATTATCACCAAAACAGATAGCATTGCAGGTCGTGGTTTTGAAGGTCAAACAGATCTCTCGTATTATAATATCAATGAACCCACCGGTGATTTTGTCATAGACTGATGTTTGATAAATTGACCCATATCTTCTTTCTGTGCACGATCCTTTTTTCGGTTCTGATGGTCTCTGATATTTTTTCTCAAGACAGAGTAACGATCATTCAGGCAGGTATGGCTGAAAGTGGTCTGTATGAAGGCCAAAGAATTAGAAAAATCACAAATAACGTCATTCTATCCACCGAAAGAATGACGATGCAAACCGATAGTGTCTATCAATTTCTGGACAGTAACTTACTCATGGCCTTTAATACCCAGATTGAAACTGAAAAGGATGTCATCTGGGCAGATACCTTATATCACAACACCGCAGCGGATTATAGCAGGCTTCGGGGGAGAGTGATCATTCAATCAGAGCAGAATACGGTATTCAGTGATTCGATGGACGTCGACCATCAAAATGAAATTGCCATCTTCAATGTGCCGTTACGGTTTGAAGATGAAAAAGGAACGTTAATCGCCGAAAACGGCCTCTACTATCAGGCTGTTGATAGCGCCATCTTTCGAGGGAATGTACAACTGGCAGACAGTACACAATATCTTGAAGCCGATTCACTTTTTATGAACCGGTCTTCGGAACTATATGAACTCTTCGGCCGTGTTTACGCCGACGATTACGAGGATAATGTGAAGTTTGCCGGTGAATACCTTTATGCAGATTCAACCGGGTATCGTTTACTTGAACAAAATAGCTGGTTGATGGAAATAAATGAATCCCAGACGGATACCACTCACCTGTTTGCAAATAAAATAGAGCTTCTCGAAACGGACGATGCTTCATTTATGGATGCTTACGGTAGAGTTCGAATTTGGACACCCAAATTTTCAGCCATTGCTGATACGGCTAACTACAGAGATGATCTTGAACAGTTTTTCCTTCGATCATCACCTATATTGTGGCAAAAGAGTATGCAACTTACCGGCCCGAATATTGAAGCCTTTTTTGAGAATGATAATATTCAGTTGTTAAAATCGTACAGGAACCCCGTCATTGTCATGGAAGATTCTGTCACAACCAGATTGCATCAAATGACCGGTGACACCCTCTACGCATACTTCGATGATGAAAATTTGGATCGGGTACGGGTTTTTGATAACACTGAAAGTATTTTCCATAATAAAGATGAAAATGATGAGCCGGACGGACTTATTGAAATGATCTCTGCCGGACCGCTAACCATGTACTTTACCGATGGTGA
>JBBDJK010000172.1:0-10242 GCA_040879905.1 Balneolaceae bacterium
TGGAATGAACGATATCATTACAGATGTTTTGTAATCTACTTTACAATGTCTAAAATTTATTTGAGATCATGAACGCTATTTTGCAAGAAGTTGACAATATCATTTTAAATAAAAATCAGTCAAGAGATCAGAAATTACTGGAAGTTTGCACACTTTTGGATCGTGAAATAGACGTTTTCAACTGGACAGGATTCTATTTGGCTGATCCTGATGAAGAACGAATGCTTATTCTGGGGCCTTATGTTGGCGAAGAGACCGATCATATTAAAATACCTTATGGAACCGGTATTTGTGGGCAAGCTGCAGATACACTTGAACCCTTTGTTGTACAAGATGTCAGTAAAACGGGCAACTATCTGGCATGCAGCCTGGAGGTAAAGTCTGAAATAGTCGTTCCCATTATGAAAGGTGATGAATTTGTCGGAGAACTGGATATCGATTCACACACACTAAACGCTATTACACCGGAACTCAAACTACTATGCGAGGAGATCTGTAAAAAATTGAGCATTCTGTTCTAAAGCTAATTGATGAATTTAATGATGAAAACCTGTTGATTTGGGGTTGATTTATCCGGACAGGAGGGCCAATAGACAATTCGGTATACAGTTTTGTCATTTTATTCCCTTCTTTCTCAGATTAGAGCTAAATTACAGTGATAAACGGTAACCCAGAAAGTATTCTATGAAGAGATTCAATTCCATTCTCATTGCCATAACAGTCATATTCCACTTTCATACAGAGATTATTTTGGCCCAATCACACGATCAGCCATCGCCCGAAAACATCGAAAACAGAGAGTGGTTTCAGGACAACAAATATGGACTGTTTATCCATTGGGGAATTTACTCCGTGATGGCAGGTGGGGGCGATTATGGTATTGCTGAATGGATCATGAATGAGAAAGAGATACCCATTACAGCTTATGAAAAGCTGGCAACTTTTTTCAATCCGGTTGAATTTGACGCCAACGAATGGGTATCCATTGCTAAAAAAGCCG
Organism: Balneolaceae bacterium; assembly: GCA_040879905.1. Lineage (GTDB taxonomy): Bacteria > Bacteroidota > Rhodothermia > Balneolales > Balneolaceae > Rhodohalobacter. Next base: position 1,001 of record JBBDJK010000172.1, read on the forward strand.
GTATGCGATATATCACCATTACCACAAAACACCACGACGGATTCGCTATGTACCACTCTCAGGTATCCGATTACAATATCGTGGATCGCACTCCTTTTGGCAGAGATATCATCAAAGAATTAAAAGATGCCTGTGACAGGGAAGGAATCAAACTCTTCTTTTACTACTCTCAACTGGATTGGCATCATCCGGATTATTATCCGCGCGGCCGAACCGGGGGCAATTATACCGGCAGACCCAACTCCGGAGAGTGGCGAAATTACATCGATTACATGAAGGATCAACTTACTGAACTTCTTACAAATTATGGCGAAATCGGGGGTATCTGGTTTGACGGCCAATGGGATAAATATGAAGAAAACTGGTACCTCGATGAGATTTACAGTCACATACACAGCATTCAACCCGGCGCACTGATTGGCAGCAATCATCACTTGGATCCAACCCCGGGGGAGGATTTCCAAATGTTTGAAAGAGACTTACCGGGCGAAAATACAATGGGATACAGTCAGACAAATGAAATCTCAGAACTTCCTTTGGAAATGTGCGAAACCATGAACGGATCTTGGGGATATAATATCAAGGATCGAAATTTCAAGAGTTCAGATGAACTTCTTAGAACCCTGATCCGTGCAGCCGGCTATGGTTCAAATTTTCTGCTTAATACCGGCCCTATGCCGAACGGTCAGCTACAACCGGAAAATGTAGATACATTGATGGTTATGGCAAACTGGCTCAACAAGTATGGAGAAACCATTTATGGAACCCGTAAAGGCCCGATTGAACCACAACCCTGGGGAGTCACTACGTCCAAAGATGATCTAATCTATTTACATCTGCTGGATTACGACCGGGAAATCCTGACTATTCCACATCCGGGAAATGAGATCGAATCGATTTTCTTATTTAACGGTCAAATACCTCTTGATTATACCTCAAACGAACAGGAGATAGAGATAATCATTCCATTTGAATATCAAAAACCCCTGGAAACAATCTTAGTGTTCAATCTCAAATAATCATTCCTTTCAGATCATCTATATCAATTAACCATCGGTTGTATGGCTGTCAGGTAGATTCATTAGCCTTTTTTGGCTGAATTGATTACAGATAACCCCTCTCTCTTAATAGATTCAAGAGATTGCAACGTTTTAACAATTTTTTAAGTTGCTAAATCAAACTTGTCTGTTACGCACTCGTCAAATGGATAATAACTGAATGTTGGGATTGTAATATTTTTTAAAAACAGAGGGATAAAGTATTAAAAATTGTTCCGGTTGTATAATCCATTCCAATAACTCTTTACATTTACAGTTCTTTTAAAACGAACGTGATGAATATTAAAATCAAAATGAAAAGTCAATTGAAAACAACTATTTTTGGTGCACTTGTTATTTCTTCAATGATCCTTATTTCTGCATGTGGCGGAAATGAGACAAACCAAACCCCACAAGGTGGTTTTGGCGGTGGTGGCGATGGCCAATTCGCCAGTGTTGAAGTAATTCCGGTACAAACCGGCACCATCTCTGATCAGATCAGAGCCTTTGGAACTGTAAGAGCACAAGATGTTGTGCAGGTTACCCCTCAAGTCTCTAACCGGGTAACCCGTATCCTTGTTGATCTTGGTGATGAGGTATCACGAGGTCAGGTATTAGCTGAAATATATGATGTGCCCTTCAGAGATGCTGTTGTGCAAGCTGAAGCACAAATTAGTCAGGCACGTGCTGCTTTTGTGAGAGACAGTACACAACTTGACAGACAGAGAGAACTTTTTGAAAGAGACCTGGTGAGTCAATCTGAATATGATGAGTTTCGAACCACTTACCTGAGCAGCATGGCGCAATATGAATCTGCAAGGGCAGCACTCACTCAGAGCAGAGAAAATTTGGAAAATACAAAAGTCAAATCGCCGGTTAATGGATTAATTTTAAACAGATCGATCGCAGAAGGCGATATTGCAACCACCGGCCAGCCAATTTTTGAAGTGGCGAACATGGTGGGTTTCGAAACGAGAGTGTTTCTACCATTACAGGATTGGGAACAGGTGCAAATCGGTCAATCTGTAAGTATGAGATTATCAAGTCGCGGAAATGAAATTGCAACCGGTATCGTATCCCGTAAAAGCCCGCAACTCAATGCCACAACAGGGTTGGGTGAAATTGTGATTACACTCACTGACACCGGTGGATCAGTTCATCAGGGATCACTCCTTCAATCAAATATCAATCTGCAAACAAAAGAGAATGTTGTGGTCATACCGCGTTCAGCCCTGGTTGAAAAAGTGGATACATACATTGAACCTGAAACAGGCACCATTGAATTGAACCGAAGTTACTCCGCTTTTGTGTCTCAGGGTGATAGTACCGCTGTTCAAAGAGAATTGGTGCTTGGTATAGAACAAGGTGACCGTATTGAAGTTCTGGATGGCCTCAATCCAGGAGATGGATTGATCATCACCGGACAACAATCACTGGAAAATGGTTCACGAATTCGTGTAGCCGGAAGCAATCCGCTCCAGCCAATTCAACGGGCTGATTCCGGGATTGATAATATGACTCCTGAACAACAAGCAGAGATGCGTGAAAGAATTCAAAATATGACCCCGGAAGAGCGTCGGGAGTTTATGCAGCAACAGCAAGCCGGTGGTGGTCAGGGGCGCGGTGCAGGACAAGGGGGCGGGCAGGTCAGAGGCGACAACAGCGGCAACAATTAAATAGCGGTTATTTTATGAAAAATCTACCTAAATTAGCCGTTAACAGGCCTATTACCTTTATGATGGTCAGTATTATACTGATCGGATTTGGCCTATTCGGATTGAATAATCTGAGACTGAACCTCTATCCGGATGTCTCATTTCCAACGATTACCGTTTACAGTACTTATGAAGGCGTTGCCCCTGAAGATGTTGAAACTCTGATTACCAGACAGATTGAAGAGCAGGTCGGCAGTATCTCCGGTGTCCGACGAGTACGATCTCTCTCCAGCCAGGGTGCTTCCGTCGTTAAACTGAATTTTAACTGGGGCACCGATCTCTTTATTGCAGAAACCGAGGTTCGTAAACGATTGGATATGATTCGTCGATCTCTCCCGGATGATGTTGATCAACCCATTGTATTCTCTTATGATCCGAATGATGAACCTGTCCTTGTACTTGCATTGACATCAGCTACCAGAAGCCCCCGTGAGTTGAGAACTCTTGCAACCAGACAGATTGAACAGAGAATCGAACGTATTGAAGGGATTGCCTCAGCCGAAACGGCAGGGGGATTTGACCGACAGATCAACGTTCGATTGAGCAATGCTCAAATGAGAGCCTATAATCTCGATATTGCAGCTATTTCAAATCGTCTCAATCAGGAAAATGTACAGGTTCCGGCCGGTGATCTGACGGAAGGCGAAACGGTCTTTTCTCTGAGAACAATTGGCGATTTCAGAAATATCGAACAGATTCGTAACAGTATTATCACGGTTACGGAAGAGGGTAACCCAATCTACCTGAAAGATGTGGCTTGGGTCGAAGATGGAATCGCACAACCCATCGGCAATGTTCGTGTTCAGGGGAATGAAGGTGTCATCATGAACATCTACAAAACCAGTGACAGTAACATCGTAAATGCGGCCGGTGGTGTCGTTGCCGCACTTGACAATATTCGTGAAGTAATACCTTCGGATGTTCAACTCGAAATTTTAACCAATCGTGCTGATTTTATCAGTCTCTCGATTAAGAATCTCGTTTACACCGGTTTACAGGCAGTTATTCTGGTTATCATCATGTTACTTCTCTTCCTGAGAAGTGCCCGGTCAGCACTTATTGTTGCGATCACCATCCCTATTTCTATCATCGCAACATTCAGTATCATGGACTTTTCGGATGTTAGCCTGAATATTATCTCATTATCCGGTTTGACCCTTGCTGTGGGACTGGTGGTTGATAATGCAGTGGTTGTTCTGGAAAACATCTTCAGATTCAAGGAAGATGGGTATAATGGCAAGGACTCATCCGTATCAGGTGCTCAGGAAGTGGCAGCCCCGGTCGTTGTTTCTACACTGACAACATTGGTTGTATTTCTACCCATCCTTTTTGTGCCCGGTATTGCAGGCCTCCTCTTCAGGGATATGGCACTCACTATCTCATTTGCGTTAATCATATCTGTTCTGATCGCAATTACTCTGATTCCGGTGCTCAGTTCAAAACTATTTGAATCTGATTTAATCGTTTCGGATAAAAAAGATCCTGCCAAAAATCTCCTGAACAAATTACTGGTCTGGAGAAGAACCAATGTTGTTACACGGATTCTCTCAATTCCACTCTTTGCTCTCTATTTTATTGCCTGGCCTTTTCTTAAAGCCTGGACATTTTTTGTTAAAATCATCAAATCTGTATTTGTTGACAGATTCGAACCGTGGCTTGGCAAACAATTTGACCGTCTTGAGAACACTTACAAACGGCATTTAGATCGTGCACTTAAATCAAGTGGCTGGGTGATTGCTGCAGCTTTCGGCCTGTTACTTGCATCTCTTCCCATTTTCTACCTTCTTGGCGGTGAGTTTTTTCCGGATGTGGATGAAAATTTCATCATTCTGGATATACAGCGTGAGCCGGGTGTTAGCCTGCTTGAACTGGAACGAACCATCATTCAGGTTGAAGATATCGTACGATCTGCGGTGCCTGAAGTGCGTCTTGTTGTATCCGATTACGGAGACAAAATAGGCATTGAAGGTGCAGACAGTCCGGGAGGAAACCAGGGACGTGTTCGGGTTGAATTGGTTCCTATTTCTGATCGTTCAAGAAGCCAAATGGAGATTTCTGCTGATTTATTGGATGAACTTCAAGCTGTACCGGGAGCTAATATTAAAGAGGTTCAGGAAGATCCGCTCAGTCCGGACGGTGAAACCGGTTTGATTGTTCAAATATTCGGCTTTGATCAGGATGTTAAAAGAGTCCTTGCTGAGTCTGTCATGCAAAATATGCGCCAAATTGATGGGATCGTAAGTGTCTTTAGTTCTGCAGATCAGGGACGACCCGAACTACGTGTCGAAATGAATCGTGAACGCATCGCACGCGTTGGTTTGTCTACATCACAGGTTGCCAATGCACTCAGTAATTCAGTTCAGGGATCTATTGCTACGACATTCGTTGATCAGGGATTGGAATTTGAAGTGTTGGTAGAGGTCGATCCAATCGACCGTTCACAGTCTACTTCTCTTCAGGATCTTCAGATCAGAACACCTTCAGGTGAATGGATGCCACTGAAGAATCTGGCCTACATTCAACGCTTTACAGGCCCCTCAAACATAATTCGGGTGAACCAGGAACGAATGGTGGAAGTGGAAGCAGATCTCGGTAACCTGGATCTGAGAAGTGCCACTGAACAGGTAAATCAAGCTTTACTGGGAATACAATGGCCCGAAGGGTATCGATATGAACTTGGTGGTTCAGCAGAAGAACAGCAGGAATCCTTCAGATACCTGTTAATTGCATTCATGATCGCAGGAATTCTTACTTACATGGTGATGGCTTCTCTGTTTGAAAGCCTGGTTGAACCACTCATTATCATCGTCACTATTCCACTCGCCTTGACAGGTGTTTTGTTAATGTTGTGGTTTACATCGACAGCAGTGAGTGTAACGGCAATGGTTGGGCTCGTACTGCTTACCGGTATTGTTGTTAACAACGGGATTGTGATGATCGATTATATCAAAATATTACAATCCAGGGGACAAGAAAGACATACGGCAATCGTAAACGGTGCAGGCAGAAGGCTGCGGCCGATTTTAATGACCGCTTTTACAACCATTTTGGCCATGGTACCATTGGCTTTGCAATTGGGAGCCGGTGCCGAAACATGGAGCCCAATGGCACGAGCCGTTATCGGGGGGCTATTCATGTCTACCCTGTTGATGCTTTTTGCAGTACCCTGTATGTACTATGTAATCAACAGTTTTGTTGAAAAAATCGGGTTTGATGCTGTACATAAAGAAGATCCGTTAACGGAATAAACGTTCACATTGCAGACATTATAACAAGAAAGAGATTACTAATTTTTAACACTCATTTTTACAAACTTATAAACAACCTTTTAAAAATTTGATGTTAATTACATCATTCACACTCTTTCAGGGCTGAAGTCTGATGTCCTGAACTCAGACCCTTGAACTCGCTATGAAAAAAATTGCAATCACTGAAAAAATTCTAAAAAGACCGGTTACGGCTATTATGATGTCGTTACTGGTTATAGGGTTTGGATTGTTTTCCCTTACGAACCTCAAAGTTACCCTCTATCCGTCATTTGATATACCGGTAATGGGAATCTCCGTCAACTACTCCAATGTAGCCCCGGATGATATGCTGAGACTGGTTGTAGAACCGATTGAAGGTGCCGTAATGGGTGTGGAAGGAGTTGAAACGCTCGATTCGAATGTTCGCCAGGGTGGTGCCTTTCTCATTCTCAGGTTAAAACCCGGAACCAATATTATGGTAACGGAACAGAAAGTACGGGAATCGGTCGAACGAATTCGGGGACAACTGCCGGCTGAAGCCAACGAACCCGTTATTTTCCAGTTTGATCCCGATCGTGCCCCTATCATGAGAGTAAGTGTCGAATCTGATGTGTTGGGCCTTGATGAACTCCGCACTTTGTCGGTAGAGTTTATTGAACCACGATTTGAACGAATTCCCGGTGTCGCATCTGCTGAAACACAAGGAGGCCTGACCCGGAGCATCTATGTAGACCTGTTACCCGCAGCTCTTGCAAGGCACAACCTGATGCCAAGTGATGTTGTAAATGGAATCCGGACAAACAATGTGCAACAACCGATCGGAAATCTGGTGGCAAACCGTGTCAGTTATAGCGTTCGTGCTGAGTCCATGTATGAAAATATCGAGCAGATTGATCAAACCATTATCTCTATAAATGAGGATATCCCAATCAGAGTACGGGATGTGGCCAATGTGAGAGACGATTATGAGGATATTCGAAACATTGTTGAGATTAATGGCCGAAACAGTGTAACCGTCGAAATTCAAAAGCAGTCTGATGCCAATACACTTGATGTTACTCATCAGGTTATTTCGACAATGGAAGAGTTTCAAGCGAACCTTCCTTCAAGTGTAACCATGCAGGTATTGAGTAACGAAGGGCAGTTTATTGAAGATTCGATTTCAAATTTAGCCCAATCTGCAATCATCGCATTCGTTGTCGTAGTGATTATTCTATTGATGTTTATGGGTGGATGGAGAATTGCATTTGTTGTATCCATGAGTATACCGGTCTCTCTGACAGCCACTTTTGCGGCAATGTACGCCCTCGATATTACACTGAATATTATCTCCATAACCGGCCTGGCCCTTGCAATCGGTTTATTGGTTGATAACTCTATCGTAGTTTCTGAAAGCATTGCCAGTCAATTGGAAAAAGGTAAAGGCCGATTTGAAGCGGCCCTTGCAGGAACGAATGAAGTTGGCGGAGCCCTGCTTGGTTCCACCCTGACAACGATCGCTGTTTTTATCCCGATGATGGCACTGACCGGTTTTACAGGAACAGTAGCCAAAGATCTTGCACTGACCATATCCATCGCTATAGCATTCTCATTTTTAGCTTCTATTGTTTTGATTCCGGTGTTGGCATCACTCATCCTTGACCGAACACAGTTTCTAAAACGAAACTATACCATGAGTTTCATCAAATCTTTGGAAACCAACTATATCTCTATTTTGGAGTGGATACTTGCCAGAAAATATATTGTGGTCCTTTTGGTAGCCGGGGTTATTTTTGGTGCCAATCACCTTTTCGGAACCATCGAAAAAGAGTTTTTCCCGGAAACCGATGCAGGTCAATTTGATTTACGGGTCGAACTTCCGGCAGGAAGCAAATTATCAACAACAGCAACCCTTTTGAGAGATTATACAGACAAATTGCTGCTTGAACCGGATGTTGAAACGATCATCACAAATATTGGCCGAAGGGGAAGAAGTACATTGACGAATGCCGGTACACTGAGTATTACGCTGGTCGATGAAAGTGAGAGGGAAGAACCAACAACTGAAGTCGCCTCCAGATTACAAGAACTCCTTCGTGAACCGGATATCAATATTGAAATCGCTAATCTCGGAGGCGGTAGCGGTATCCCAATGGGCCGTGGATGGAGCGGTCGAGGGATTCGTGTCAGCTTAATCGGCCCCGACATCGAAGTGCTGCAAACGTTGACACTTAATATGGAAGAGGCCCTGATCAGTGACCCGGCCGTCATTTCTGTCAGCAATCCCAGGTCAAGGCCGACACCTGAACTCATATACGAACTGGACCGTAACAGGATCAGCCGGACCGGTGTCTCTTCAACCAGTATCGCCTCTGAGCTTGGAACACAGGCTCGCGGTACCAGAGCCGGTTTTTTCCGTGAAGAGGGGCGTGAAATACCGATTCAGGTACGAAATGTAAGAAACCAGTTTCAAAACAGGGAAGATCTTTTTGCCCTGGAACTTGCAAGTGTTGATGATCAGCGAATTCCGGTTTTTGGGTTGGGCGAATTCAGTACACAGGAGGGACTAAACAATTTGACCCGTCGCGACCGGGAAACACTACTCGACGTTAGTGTCATTGTACGGGGGGATATGGAGATGTATCAGCAGCGAATTGAAGACCTGCTTGAAAATGAAATGGTACTTCCGGACGGATACCGGTATGAGTTTGCAGGTTCTGTTTTTGCTCAACAGGAAAGTGGCAATGAAATATTATATGCCATTTTATTGGCTCTGCTGTTGACTTACATGGTGATGGCATCCCTGTTCGAGAACCTGAGAGATCCATTTATTGTTATGTTTTCAGTACCCCTCGCATTTTTTGGGTCACTACTGTTCTTATACATGACCGGAACAACATTAAGCATACCCGCATACATCGGTATTGTGATTTTAATCGGTATCGTAGTGAATAACGGAATCGTTCTACTCGATTTTATCCATCAAAATACAAAAGGCAAAGAAGGTGAAACCGACTATCTGGAACTGTTTTTGGAAGCATGTAAACGCAGAATGAGACCCATCTTGCTCACTGCATTAACAACCATCTGCTCCATGATCCCATTGGCCATTGAACTTGGAGCCGGTTCAGAAACCTGGAGCCCTTTGGCCAAATCTGTCATTGGCGGACTCGCATTCGCGACTATCCTAACTCTTTTTGTTGTTCCAACCGTGGTGATCGGAATTTCGAAACGAAGACGAAAAACCATCAAAAAAGCACTCA
>JBBDJK010000173.1:0-47852 GCA_040879905.1 Balneolaceae bacterium
GTACTGCCGGTGCAGGTAGCAGTTGTGGTGGAGCGACGACGTGAGACGTGAGAAGACGGAGCGGAGCGGAGATCCCGACCACCGTCGGGGTGAGAAGTGAGACGTGAGAAGTGAAAAGTCGGAGCGGAGCGGAGATCCCGAACCACCATCGGGGTAAGAAGTCGGAGCATAGCGGAGTAAAGCTGAGATCCCTACCCTTTTGCCTTTTGCCTTTTCACTGATTAACATTTCTTATATTATTTAACTAACAACAATAATCATAAATAATTAATTGATCCTTTGATGAAAATCACAATTAACCGGTTGAATGATGCAGTTCACATGGAAGCGGAAAACGAAGATGATGTAACTCTGCAAATTGACGGTACCGATGCCATTGGTGGAATTAACGGTGGCTTTCGGCCGATGCAGATGCTCCTTGCGGCAGCCGGAGGGTGTTCTGCAATTGATGTGGTTGGGATCCTTCAAAAACAGCGTCAAAATCCGGATGAAATGACAATTGTGGTAACCGGCGACCGTGTAACCGTCGGCACCTACTCGGAATTCAAATCGATACATATTCATTTTATTCTAAAAGGAAGCCATTTGGAAGAAAAAAAAGTATCCCGTGCCATCGACTTGTCACTAACCAAATACTGCTCCGTGTCAAAAACACTCGAAAAAACATCCACCATCACAAGTAGTTTTGAAATTGTAAAATAGAAATGGCATTGAGTTTAAGGGTAGAGTGCAGTGACAATTTACTGTCTCCCTTTTTCTTCTTAGATCAACATTCTGCTCATTTTTTGAACACGAAGTGCTCATCTTTTGAACACGCTCCTCTTTTATCCCACGCAGCGAAGCGTAGTGAAAACTCACGGTCAGTGCGAGGATTATTTCGACTACACTCCGTCGCATCCGCTCCTCCGTTGCGCTCAATATGACGTAGTGGGGTTGGTCGCTTTTCACCCCGACAGCAGTCTGGATCTTCCTTCCCGAGGTGTCTGAATTTACGCTTCGCTTCATTTTCTATCTTTGCCTTTTGCCCTTTGCCTTTTGCCTTTTATCTTCTAACTTTTCACTATTCACTATTCACTTTTCACTTTTCACTCACACATTTTGCCAAAAAAAAGAAAATTCGAAACAGAAGCCATCCGAACACAGACCCCTACAACCGGTGAAAAAGAGCATTCTACTCCGCTCTATATGACCTCCAGTTTTATGTTTGATTCGGCTGAACATGCACGAGCCATGTTTGCCAATGAAATTGAGGGGAATGTCTACAGTCGCTACTCTAATCCAAATACTGATGAGTTCATCTCCAAAATGTGCAAACTGGAAGGTGCAGAAGAGGGCGTGGCAACTTCATCAGGAATGGCAGGGGTATTCGGGTGCCTGGCAGGGCTACTGAATCAGGGAGATCATATTCTTGCATCTCGATCTCTGTTTGGTTCTTCACATCAAATATTAAGTCAGATTTTACCGCGATGGGGCATCTCATTTTCCTATGCCGATACAACTCAAACGGACAAATGGCATTCCCTTCTGCAACCCAATACAAAAATGCTCTTTCTTGAAACCCCTTCAAATCCCGGGCTTGATCTGATTGACCTGGAATGGGCCGGAAATTTTTCAAAGGAAAACAATTTAATCATGGCAGTGGATAACTGTTTTGCGACCCCGTATCTGCAAACACCTATACAATATGGTGCCGATCTGGTTCAACATTCTGCAACTAAATTTATCGACGGACAAGGACGCGCAATCGGCGGTGTGATCGTTGGGAAAAAATCCTATATGGAAGATATCCAATTTTTTACCCGGCACACCGGTCCGGCTCTGTCACCATTTAACGCATGGCTCTTCAGTAAGAGCCTGGAAACCCTGCCGGTGCGAATGGAGCGACATTGTGACAATGCAGAAGCCCTTGCAGATTTTTTGAGTACACAGCCGGGTATAAATTTTGTAAAGTACCCCCATCATAAAGATCACCCTCAATACGAACTCGCAAAGAAACAGATGAAACGTGGCGGTGGGGTGGTCTGCTTTGAAATATCAGGAGGATATACCAAAGCGCGAGCTTTTATTGATAGGATTGAAATGTTATCACGATCCGCTAATCTGGGTGATACCCGAACGATTGTCACTCACCCGGCTTCGACAACCCATTCTAAACTGAGTGAAGAGGAAAGAAATGCCGTAGGTATAACACCCGGCCTGATACGAATAGCTGTGGGCCTGGAGCATATCGATGACATTCTGACTGACGTTGAGCAAGCTTTAAATGAACACTAACCGTAGTACTATTTATAGATGAACAGTATCTTATAACCTGTTGGCTTCGTTTAAACTGCATGAATCAAACCTATTGTATCTTATGTTAACCCGTATTTGTACTCTTTTCTTTTTGCTGATCCTGGCCGCCACAACATTTTTATCTTGCAGTACCGAATCAGCTGATGATCCATTTTTCCTGACCCATGCCGATACCCTTGTCATAAACCAGTTACAACATCCCGATGTTCAGGAGTATTTTAAATCAGAATCAGCTGAATATTATCGAAATGCACTCCCGTTAGCGTTGGAAAATATGATGACGCTATATAATTCAGGTGTCAAAATCGCAATGGGAACAGATAGTGGTCCGCCGGCACGTTTTCAGGGCTATTTTGAGCACATGGAAATGGAGATGATGCAGGATGCAGGAATGGATCCATTGGGAATTTTGGGTTCCGCAACCCGTTTGGCAGCTCAGTGTATGGGAATTGACAATCATTTGGGAACACTTGAACCCGGCAAAAAAGCTGATTTTGTAGTGATATCCGACAACCCTTTAGAAGACATCAGAAATCTTCGGTCGATTGAGTCAGTTTATATCGGGGCAAACAGATTGCCATAATTAACAAAAAAACCCGCCATGAAATCGATTCAGGGCGGGCTTTAAATTTAATGATGGATTCCGAAAATTCGGAATCCAGAATTTTGATTTTTGATCAAGCGATACGTGCAATCAGTTCGGCAGTTCTTGCTGAATAGCCGGCTTCATTGTCATACCATCCGATTACTTTCACAAGATTTCCATCTACTTTGATGGTTCCACTGTCAAAGATACATGAATGTGGGTTTCCAATGATATCAACAGATACCAACGGTTCATCTGTGTACTGGAGGATACCTTTCAGGTCGCCATCAGCCGCTTTTTTAAATGCAGCCAATACTTCGTCGACTGTTGTTCCTTTTTTTACGACCGCTGTGAAATCGGTCAATGATCCTGTAAGAACAGGAACGCGAACAGCACCACCGTCCAGTTTACCTTTCAAATGAGGCAGTACAAGCCCAACAGCAGCAGCGGCACCGGTAGTAGTCGGTACAATATTCACTGCAGCCGCTCTGGCTCTTCTGAGATCCTTGTGTGGACCATCAACCAGAGCCTGGTCGCCAGTATAAGCGTGAATGGTTGTCATGAATCCTTTTTCAACTCCAAAGTTCTCATCGAGGACTTTTACCATCGGTGCGAGACAGTTTGTTGTACAGCTTGCATTTGAATAGATGGTCGCATCTTTATCGATCTCCTGATCATTTACACCAAGTACGATTGTTTTCACATCTCCTTTTGCGGGAGCGGAAATCAATACTTTTTTTGCACCTGCTGCAATATGTTTACCTGCGCTATCAGAATTTGTAAACAAACCGGTAGATTCAACAATAACTTCTGCACCACGCTCTCCCCACTTCAAATTAGCCGGGTCTCTCTCAGCAGTTACACCGATTTTATTACCATTGATAACCAGATTCTCACCTTCAGCATAAACTTCACCATTAAACTTTCCTTGTGCTGAGTCATACTTGAACAGGTGTGCAAGAGTTTTTGCATCCGTTAAATCGTTGATACCAACAACTTCTATTTGGTCATTTTGATGTTCCAGTATTGCACGCATAACTAATCTCCCGATGCGTCCAAATCCATTAATCCCTACTTTAATTTTAGCCATAAATCTTTGCTCTTTTATTTATTCGAATTATCTGCTTTTTTTGGCAGTCTTTTATCCATTTAAAATAACGTTTTTTGAGCTTTATATCCATTAAAGAGCGAAATCTAACTCAAGAATAACATGAGTTTAACATAAAAAGCGCTTTTTTAAGTGATATGACACTTAAAAGTGAGAGGAGCAATTCACATTTTGAGATGTATCTTAAAGAGTGGTGATATGTTATGTATCAGAAATCACTAATTAATTTCACATATACCATTCTGTGAACATTCATATATTTTGAATCGGACGATGACTAATTAACCAAATCAATCTTCCAAATCCAATTCGTCAGGTGTGAGATCGTCATCATCTGATATGATATCGTCCACATCCGGGGTTGGATCGTCGTCTTCATCATCTTCATCATCGATGGGTTTTGAAGGTACAACTTTTTTCTTAATCTGTACTTTTGCACCCGCCCTTCTCAATAACATCACGATGTCAGGATTGTCATTATCAATTGCAATGTTTAGCGCGGTGTCTCCATTTTTATCCCTGAGTCTTACGTTGGCCCCTGAATCGATCAGATATTTTACGATCGAAGTGTGCCCTTCCCTTGCAGCCAGCATGATTGCGGTTTGTCCCCAGTGTTGTTGTGCGTTGAGATCGGCACCGGACTCTACCAGTAGCTTAACTGCATCCGGATTTCCTTCCCTTGCAGCTACAATCAGGGCAAGGTTTCCAATGGGTGTACCGTGATCAAGCAAATATTTCATAATATCGATATGACTGTTTTCGGCCGCCCGATTCAGCGCAGTTCCGCCCATCTTTGTCTGTTTCGCAGGATCAGCCCCACTCTCAATCAGATACTCAATAACTTCCAAATGTCCATTCTCTGCAGCATAAATCAGTGCCGTTGAACCGTTTTTACTTGTTCCATTGAGATCTGCTCCCTCTGAATGGTATTTCATAACTCCCCGGAGATCTCCGTTTCTTGCAGCTTGTAAAAATGATGACAATTCCATGTTTCTGAACTATTTATATATCGAAAATTATAATTTAATACCCTTGATAAATTGTCCGTCAGTATATCCAAAAAAAGTTGATTTAATCAACTGATTAAGCAACTTTATGATAATATTTTTTTCTTTTCAAAATGAATCTTAATCTTAATGTAAATAAGAACTTTGACTCTATGATCATTGATCTGCCGCAGATTTATGAAAAACTTCAGTAAATTATGCGAGAACAACTACAGTTCATTTACCTAAGCTTCAAATTAATATTGTACCCATTTATAAACTCTTCCCCACTCATTACCTTGGTACCCGGTAATTGCAACTTCTTCAACAAAACAGCTCCTTCTCCACAACCGGCATATAGCCGTCCCTCTTCTACTCTCAACGTACCCGGATTCATCTTTTTATCGGATACCGGTTCAGTTTCATAAATGTTCATTTTTTGTCCGTCATAGTTGCACCATGCTTTTGGAAACGGATTTAAACCTCTGACAAAATTATGAACACTTAAAGCATTCTTACTGAAATCAATTCGTGTATTCTCCTTATACAGTTTCGGTGCAGGAGTTGCTTCCTTGTCATTTTGTGAGATCACGTTGACATCTCCGGAAGCAATTTGATCTACACATTTAACAAGTAGTTCAGACCCAATTATTTTTAAACGTTCATACAGATCGCCGGTTGTCTCCATTAATCCTATCGATGTGGAAATCTGACCAATAATCTGACCCGTATCCACCTTCTCATTCAGGAAAAAAACAGTACACCCCGTTTCAGACTCACCTTGAATGATTGCCCAATGAATCGGAGCTGCACCTCTATATTTGGGTAAAAGTGACGCATGCAGGTTAATAGAACCGTATTTTGGAATCTCCAATACTTCCGGTGGTAATATACGGAAAGCCACAATGACCAATAGATCCGGCTCCAATTCTTTTAATTTTTGAAGAAAAAGATCAGTCTGTACATCATCTACATCCATTACCGGCAAATTCAGCTCAAGAGCAGATCTTTTAACACTTGTAGGAGTTGGCTCTTCACCCCGCCCCCTTCGCTTATCGGGATTACTGACTACTGTTAAGATTTCATGATTTGACACTGAAAGTGCATTCAATGAAGGAACCGCAAATTCCGGAGAGCCCATAAATACAATTTTTAGCGGTTCCATCTCTACCCAACCTGTTTTTTTGGTACAATTGGATATTCTGTTTCCAGTTTTCCTGCATCAATTTTTTTCAGTGTAAATTTGTGAATTCGTCTTCTGAATGGACTTAAATGATCCAAAAAAAGTATACCATTCAAATGATCAACTTCATGCTGTATAATTCTGGAAAGCCATCCTGAATAAGAATCTGTATGCTCATCAAAATTTCTGTCATGGTATCTGATAATAATTTCATCAAATCTTGTAATCTCATCACGGACATCAGGAATACTCAGACATCCCTCTTCCAATCTTACTTTTTCACCTTTTTTTGTAAGAATTTCCGGATTGATAAAAACCATCGGGCCTTTGTCTTCTTCATCCTCAAGATCCTCAGTCATTGTATCGGCATCTATTACGAAGAGGCGAATGGATTTTCCGATCTGAGGTGCCGCCAAACCAACCCCTTTTGAGTTGTACATCGTTTGAAACATGTCTGTGATCAGCATACCCAGCTCGTCGGTCATCTCCTTCACAGGATCTGCCTCCTTTTTCAAGATAGGGTCGTTATATGTGACGATAGGTAAAATTGCCATTTTTTAAATTTCGGGATGTGCTTCCAGGAATTGTTGTAAGATGTGAGCGGCGGCCGCTTGATCCAGTCTGCCCTTTTTGTTGCGCCTTTCTTTCGAGACTCCCGACTCAACCATAAACTCCATCGCTTCCAGTGACGAGTAGCGTTCATCCATCTTATATATTTCTATTCCCTTAAATTTGTTCTTTAATGTGTTGATGAAATGAAAAGCCAACTCTGTCGAATGTGTTCTTTCTCCCTGAGGGGTAAGTGGCCAACCTACCACAATACCAATTACAGGACCTTCATGAGAAATTTGACGTTCAATCTCATGAAAAGAATCTCCGGGCGAAAATGTTCCAATGGGATTCGCATTTGTTCTTAATAAATCAGTTCTTGCCAAACCCACCCTTTTACTGCCTACATCAACACCCAGAATTCTTCCATACTCAGCCAATCAGTCGCTCTTTTTTATAAATCTTTAAGTGGTATCTTAAGGAAGTTTTTAAGCTTCTTACTTGGCTTGAAGTGAGTTTTTCTGTGCGCAGGTACATAGATCACTTCATTCGTTTTAGGATTTCTTGCCTTAGGTTTGGCCTTCGTTTTTTTGACCTCAAAAACTCCAAAATTTCTGAGTTCAATTCTGCAGGTAGGGTCAGCATCCATCATTTTTCCACGAAGGGCATCAATCACTGCATCAACCCATGGTTCGGCTTGATTCAGGGGTACTTCCATCTTGTCTGCCACACTGCGTACGATATCTCGTTTTGTATATGTCACCATTTTGTTATCCTGTTTTATGTCTGGTTTATGTTTTCACTCGTTTATAATCAAACAAAAGCTGTTATGTATTAATAATATAAAGATTTATACTATGCACATAGAAATCTTTGTTACAAATTATTAAAATAAACAATCCTTTGCCATTCAATAGGTTAGAAGATGTTTTTTTTGAAAACCTTTTTTATTCATATCGGGCAACATTCTTCACACCCTCTACTCGTTCTAATCTCTTGATTATTTTTTCCAAATGTTTCAGATCATTTACATAAGCAGTAATCAATCCTTCAAACATACCATCTTCACTTGATACATTGATACTTTTCATATTTGTCTGAAGTGATTTCGACAGTATTTCAGTCAAATCATTAATTAAGCCAACTCTGTCTTCACCAATAACACGTATACCTCCCAAAAATTGAGTTTCAATATTTCGAGCCCATGAGATATCAACGATACGTTCACTGTCCGTTCGAATTAGATGATGTGCATTCTTACAATTAGATCGATGTATTTTTACATCACCGTTACGGCTTAGATAACCAATTACATTATCTCCGGGAATGGGATTACAACAGTTGGCATACGAATATTTAACATCGGTTAATTCACCTTCTACGAGCAATTCTTTTCCTTCGCCTACTGATCTCGCCGATTTATAATACTCTTCCGGCACATCTTCTGATTCTTTAACCTGATCATTTGCATCATCTGAATCGTCTGTCAGTCTGCCTTTACTTTTAAGCTGTTTGACCGTTTTATACAACTTATTAACGTCAAAAGCGCCGGAACCGATTTCATAAAAAAGTTCCTGTGCATCACTATATTTAAATCGTTTTGCAATTTTTGTGATCTCCTGATCAGTAATCTCGACTTTGCCCCTTTGTGCTTTTTTCTCCCAGATTTCCCGGCCTTGATTCGCTATTTTTCTCTCTTTCTGCTTAATATATTGCCTAATTCTGGCTTTTGCTTTGTGCGTCACTACATCTTCCATCCAATCCGGATTCAGATTGATCTTATTTGCAGTAATGATTTCAACCTGATCACCCGATTTTAACTTCTGTCTCAGCGGAACCATTTTTCCATTAACTTTTGCCGCAATCGACCTCTCACCGATTTCACTGTGAATTTCAAAAGCAAAGTCAATACAGGACGCACCATTCGGCAGTGTTTTCAGGTCACCGTTTGGAGTAAATACATAAATTTCATCTTGATAAAGGTTTAATTGAAAGTCTTTCACAAATTCCGTTGCGGCATCCGGGCGGGGAGTATCAAGTACATCTCTCACCCAATGCACAAATTTATCCAGCTGCTCACTCCCACTGTTTTCACCCTCTTTATATTTCCAATGTGCTGCAACACCCTGTTCAGCAATATAATCCATTTTTCGTGTGCGGATTTGTACTTCAACCTTACGCCCTTTTTTAGTGATCACAGTGGTATGTAATGATTGATATCCATTCGCTTTGGGTACAGAAATAAAATCCCGAAACCGTTTTGGTATGGGTGTATACCAGTCAGTAATCACAGAATACACTCTCCAGCAATCTTCTTTTGTATGAGGATCTTCCAAGATAATCCGAATGGCAAACAGATCGTATATTTCCTCAAACGGTTTCTGTTGAAGTTGCATTTTTCTATAAATAGAATAAATGTGCTTGGGTCGTCCTTTTATCTCAAATGTAAATTTCTGCTCGGCCAGTTCCGATTTAATCGGGCTCATAAACTCATCAATAAAGTGTTCTCTGGCCTCTTTTTTCTCCCTGAGTTTTCTCACGATAAAACGGTAAGAATTTGGATCGATCACTTTAAAACAGAGATCTTCCAATTCATTCTTAATCTTAAACAATCCGAATCGGTGGGCAAGGGGTGCATACAATTCGATCGTTTCCATCGCTTTGTTCAATTGCCTTTGCTTGGGCAAATGATTGATCGTTCTCATATTATGCAATCGATCTGCAAATTTGATCAGAACAACACGAATATCATCTGCCATGGAGAGAAGCAGTTTCATAAACGTTTCTGCCTGCTTTGTATCACGATTCTCAAAAACCCCCAAAATCTTTGTCAGCCCATCAATAATATTTTTAACTGTTGAACCAAACAGTGCATTGATCATGTTGAGCGTTACATTGGTATCTTCAACAGTATCATGTATAAGAGCAGCAGCCACCGATACATCATCAATATTAAACTCCTCTGCCATGATTAATGCGACTTCCACCGGATGCAGATAATAGGGTTCACCGGACGCTCTCTTCACATTTTCGTGAGACTTGCAGCAAAGTTTAAATGCTCTTGTTATGAGCTCATCATCCGTTTTGTCCAAATGTTGATGGCACGCTTTGAGCAACATATCCAGCGACGATAGTTGCTGTTTATCCAGTTCATATTGATCAACGCTTTCACGTATTTGTACTTCAACATTAGACATCGTTTAATTCGATAGACGTTTAGTTATACTTTATCTTCATTTACCAATTCAACTCAATAAACTGATGGGGATTTAAAGTACATTACCATCAATAAATTGAAACCGAACCCGCAATGTCGGGTATTTTTCAGTTTATTGCTCGTTTAATGGTATTTATACAATTCTTGCATAAGGTTTCAAGCTCAAATCATCGTAGTGATTTTCCCTCGCTTTAAGTGCACCGGTAATAGCGATCATCGCTGCATTGTCTGTACAATATTGAGTTGAAGGGATCATTAAATTCAAGTGATACTCCTCTGCTAACGTTATTGCTTTGTCTCTTAGCATAGAATTTGCTGAGACTCCACCGGCAAGCATTACATTTTTTACACTCGTTGTTTTTACCGCACGCTTTAATTTTGCAATTAAAACATCTGTGATCGCTGCTGATACACTGGCACATAGATCATTTAAATGTTCTTTCAAATAACGATCTGACTGCTCTCGAGTATAGTATAAAACACTTGTCTTCAACCCTGAAAAACTAAAATCATAACCTTTATGGATCATGGATCTTGGAAATTCGTGAAAACCCGGATCTCCGGTTTCAGACAATTGATCGACAATCGGACCTGCCGGATAAGGTAATTTTAATACTTTGCCAATTTTATCAAATGCTTCACCGGCTGCATCATCCCGGGTCTGACCCAATACTTCATGATCAAATGGAGCTTTAACATGAACCAATCGTGTGTGGCCGCCTGAAACAATCAGTGCTATACATGGATAAACTTCTTTATGTTCAATAAAGTTCGCATACATATGGGCGTCAATGTGATTCACTCCAATGATCGGAATATTCCGGGAGAGTGCGAGTCCTTTTGCAAAACTGATTCCAACCAGTAATGATCCCATGAGTCCCGGGCCCTGTGCTACAGCAATAGCATCAATATCTTCCAACTTTATTCCGGATTCATTCAGCGCCTGATCAACTGTTTTTGAGATTGTTTTGTGATGAGCACGTGATGCAAGTTCAGGCACTACTCCACCATACGTTTCGTGAATCGCCTGTGATGCGATGATATTTGACAATATCACACCGTCAGAGTAGACAGATGCCGCAGTTTCATCACAAGATGATTCAATTCCAAGTACATTCAATCCGTTTACCATCCTGTTTATGAAATATTGAGCATTCTTTCTATTGGTAAATAGGCTTTTACAGCCATTTCAGCAGGTACTTTTACTTCATATTGTTCAAAATCTAATGCATCCCTTAGATTCTCAAGGGTGATCATTTTCATATAATCACAAACCGACTCTTCATTTGCAGCATAGAATGATTTGCCGGGGTTTTCTTTTCTTAAACGGTGAAGAATCCCCGTTTCGGTAGCCACAACAAACTCTTTTGAGTCAGATTCACTCGCCCGATCCAGCATCCCTTTGGTTGAGTAGATATGTCCATCTTTACAGTCAAAATAGACAGCCGACTTCATCATACATGATGTAGAACAACCACACTCAGGATGAATAAGCATCTCCGCATCGGGATATTCACTTAATTTTTCAGCAAGGTTCAATTCCCCTATTTTTTCATGGACATGACAAGCTCCTTTCCAAATATTCAATTCCCGGCCCGTTATGATTTCTGCATAACTGCCAAGAAACTGGTCCGGTAAGAATAGAATCTCTCTATCTTCAGGTATAGAATTAATCACTCCGACAGCATTTGAAGAGGTACAACAGTAGTCCGATTCCGCCTTTACTTCAGCCGTTGTATTTACATAAGAGACTACAACAGCATTCGGATGTTCCGCTTTCCATTCTCTTAATTGATCGGCGGTAATACTGTCTGCAAGTGAACATCCGGCATCTAAATCCGGAATAAGAACTTTTTTATCAGGTGAAATAATGGATGCCGTTTCTGCCATAAAATGCACCCCGCAAAAGACAATGATTTCAGCTTCAACACTCGCTGCTTTACGAGACAGTCCAAGGGAATCACCTACAAAATCTGCTATATCCTGTATTTCAGGGATCTGGTAATTATGGGCCAATATTACAGCGTCTTTCTTTTTTTTAAGGAGATTTATATCCTGAATAAGTTTCCTGTTATTCATTGAATCAGAATTTTTTATCATTTATAAATGTTAATGAGTTTTTGACTAATATCGAACGCTTGAACAGAGTGTGTTAGTGAACCTGACGAAATAAAATCAACACCTGTCATAGCCACTTTTCGAATATGTTCACCGGTCAGATTTCCGGATGCTTCTGTCAGAGCTTTTCCATCAATTATTTTCACAGCTTTGGCCATCATTTCAATATCCATATTATCCAACATAATCAATTCAACTTCGGCATCCAGTGCCTCATAAACCTGATTTAGTGATGTTGTTTCAACCTCTATTTGAATCTCCGGATTTTTATCTCTCACCCTGGCAACAGCGATTGTAATACTACCGGCCGCCGTAATATGATTGTCTTTAATCATGGCCATATCGAACAAACCGATCCTGTGATTTTTACCTCCTCCAACAGAGACAGCATATTTATCCAGTTGTCGAAAACCGGGAATGGTCTTGCGTGTATCCAGTATTTCAGTATGTAACCCTTCTAACAAACGGACCATCTTGTTTGTCTCTGTTGAGATTCCTGACATTCGCTGTGCAAAATTCAAAGCGACCCTTTCGGCCGTTAATATAGCCCTGCAATTACCGGAAAACCGTGTGATAATTTTACCACTATCTACCCAATCCCCATCTGAAATCTGAGCTTCCCAATCAAACTCTTCATCCATTTTTTGGAATACTTTTTTTGCTATTCCGAGGCCACATATAATACCCTCCTGTTTTGTCACCCAATGCGCACTGGCTTTCTCATTCGGGTCAACTATTGAGTTCGTTGTGACATCACCGGTTCCAATATCTTCCATAAGAGATTGATCTATCATCCGATCAATGATCTTATTATCAAGATAAAAATTACCCAAATTCATAACCGATTAAACCTCCATGCTCTGAATCGAATCCACCCGGTTGTGAACCCCAAGGCTCTCCGATCTGTTAAGTGCAGATTGAATAATCTGCTTAGAAATTTCTAATATCCCCCGGCTGCGAAGTAGATAATATTCATTTTGATCACCGCTTTTATCTATCCTTTTTTTCATAGAACGAATTTGACTCAAGGCGTCTTTCAGATTCGGTTCACTTCTACAAATACCGGCAGATTTATTCAATAATTCGGATACGCTCTTTTTTAGATGGATGAAATGATCTTCATTTTTTCTATCTACGATCAAAGTTGTTAATGGCCTTTCAGATATTTTTCCTTCATTCACATTACGGGTCGAAAATTTTTCAAAAGCGTGCACCGCAGCTCTTTTCCCAAACACC
This sequence comes from Balneolaceae bacterium, assembly GCA_040879905.1. Classification (GTDB taxonomy): domain Bacteria; phylum Bacteroidota; class Rhodothermia; order Balneolales; family Balneolaceae; genus Rhodohalobacter. The sequence continues at coordinate 13,279 of JBBDJK010000173.1, forward strand.
AGACATTCAAGCAATGAGTTGCTTGCAAGCCTGTTTGCCCCGTGAACTCCAGTGTTGGCTACTTCACCGCACGCATAAAGTCCATGCACTGAAGTATGACCGTGCATATCTGTCTCAACACCTCCTATACAATAGTGAGCAGCCGGTGAAACTGGTATCAAATCTTTGCTAATATCCAATCCCTTTGATTCTATTTTTGACATGAGTTCGACATATTTTTTCCGCAACCCATTGGGTTCAATATGACGTAAATCCAGAAACACATAATCCACCTCTGATTTTTCAATTTGGAAATAAATTTCTCTTGAAACCACATCTCTTGGCGACAGTTCCTTTTGATGAAAACCTTCCATGAATCGCTCCCCCGAATGGTTTAATAAAATGGCACCTTCGCCTCTTAGTGCTTCACTGATCAAGAAAGAGTCTCCAATTTCTGAGTAAAATGCCGTCGGATGAAATTGAATAAACTCCAAATCCTTTAATTTTGCACCTGATTCAAGTGATAGCCATAATCCATCGCCGGTAGACGTATGAGGGTTTGTTGTCCGGCTATATAAACCGGAGTAACCACCCGTTGCAAGAATCACAGCCTTACTAAATATCCGTACTTGCTCATTGTTCTGATGCAAATAGACATCGGCACCTTTACAGTTCTTATCCATCTTGTCCACTATAAGTTGATAGACAAAAGCTTGATCAATCACTTCAATATTTTCTGATTCGCAAATCAACCGGAGTAAAAAATCGATTAACACCTGCCCTGTAGACGCACCACCGGCGTGCAAAATCCGTCGGATGGAATGCCCGCCTTCGAGTCCAAATTCAAGATGATTATTCAGTTCATCAAATGGCATACCAAGATCAATTAACTGCTGAACCTCCTTTGCACCCTCTTTAATCATCAACTCTATTGCATCGATATTCCCATAATGACGACCCGAAGTGTATGTATCATTTATATGTTTACTAAAGGTATCATCAGACTGTAGGACGGCTGCAATACCTCCTTGAGCCCAATAACTACTGCTATCAGCTAATCCCGATTTTGTCACCAGTATTACCTTGCCATATTTGCTCGCATTGTATGCCGCATACAGGCCGGCAACTCCACTGCCAACGATTAGAAAATCTGTGCGTAAGATTTGATTTTTCAAAATACCCTGAGAAAATTCATTCGTAATAAATATACGTGTATTTCACTTTGTATAATAAAAAAAGCTCTTCACCCATATGGAGAAGAGCTTTTAAATATACTTCGTTATGAAGCTTTCATTTACATTTACTTCTTATCGTCATCATCCTCCTCGACAACTTCAAAGTCAGCATCTACTGCATCATCCCCTTCCGCAGTGGAATCTTCTGATGCACCGGCATCAGCCGTTGCATCACCACCGGCCTGCTCTTCAGCAGCAGCTGCCTGATAAATCTCTTGAGAAGCAGCAGCCCAGGCTTGATTCAGCTCTTCAATGGCTGCATCAATCTCCTCAACTTTCTGCTCTTTATGGAGCCCTTCCAATTTACTGAGAGCTTCTTCGATCTTGGTTTTGTTTTCATCAGAGATCTTCTCCTTATGCTCATCAAGCTGTTTTTTGGTTGAGAAGAGAATGGAATCCGCCTTATTAAGAGTTTCAACTTTATCACGCAGTTGTTGATCCTCTTCAGCATGTTCTTCCGCAGCTTTTTTCATCGTTTCAATCTCTGAATCACTCAGTCCTGAGGATGATTCAATTCGTATGCTCTGCTCTTTTCCGGTGCCTTTATCCTTAGCACTCACATTCAACACCCCATTGGCATCCAGATCGAATGTTACTTCGATTTGTGGCAGACCTCGTGGGGCGGGTGGAATACCATCCAGATGAAACCTGCCCAGAGTTCTGTTTGCAGTTGCCTGAGCCCGTTCACCCTGTAGAATATGAATCTCAACACTGGTCTGACTATCAGCAGCTGTAGAGAATACTTCTTTCTTACTGGTTGGTATGGTTGTGTTCGACTCGATCAGCTTGGTCATCACACCACCCAATGTTTCAATTCCGAGTGTGAGTGGCGTTACATCCAAAAGAACAACATCATCGACATCACCACTTAATACACCTCCCTGAATAGCTGCTCCAACAGCAACCACTTCATCCGGGTTTACACCTTTACTTGGATCTTTACCAAAGAACTCTTTTACGACTTCCTGAATTTTTGGTATTCTCGTTGAACCACCGACCAAGATAACCTGATCGATCTCATTCTTACTGATACCTGCATCTTTCAGGGCTTTTTCACATGGGGTGATGGTTCTCTTAACCAGATCATCTACCAGTTGCTCAAATTTTGATCTTGTTACATCGATATTTAAGTGTTTTGGCCCTGAATCTGTGGCCGTAATAAACGGTAGGTTCACATTGGTTTTTTGTGAACTTGAAAGCTCTATTTTAGCTTTTTCAGAAGCATCCTTCAGCCTCTGCATCGCCATTGGATCTTTTCGAAGGTCAATACCTTCATCTTTTTTGAATTCGTCTGCCAAAAAATTGATCAATCTCTGATCAAAATCATCCCCACCTAAGTGAGTGTCTCCATTAGAAGATTTTACTTCAAAAACACCATCGCCCAAGTCGAGTACGGATACATCAAATGTACCCCCACCCAAGTCATAAACAATGATGGTTTGATCTTGATCCTTTTTATCCAAACCATAAGCTAACGAGGCTGCAGTTGGTTCATTTATTATTCTTTTTACATCCAACCCGGCAATTTTACCGGCTTCCTGAGTAGCTTTACGCTGAGCATCATTAAAATATGCGGGAACAGTGATAACTGCTTCTGTCACTTTTTCGCCCAGATACTCTTCTGCAGTCTGCTTCATTTTCTGAAGGATCATTGCGGAAATCTCTTGAGGTGCATATTTACGATCGTCAATTTGTACTCTTGCAGTACCATCATCTTTAGATGAAACCACTTTATACGAAACCTGACCAATCTCTTCTTTCACCTCGTTAAACATCCGGCCCATAAATCGTTTGATTGATGAGACGGTTTTGTCCGGATTAGTAATTGCCTGTCTTTTAGCCGGTGCACCCACTAACCTCTCGCCATCTTTAGTAAATGCCACTACCGATGGTGTGGTACGCCCGCCTTCTGAATTTTGTATAACTACGGGTTCATTACCTTCCATTACTGAAACGCATGAATTTGTAGTTCCTAAATCAATTCCTATTATTTTACCCATAATATTTTATTCTGTTCTATTCTGTTCTGTTATTATTCTTTTCTAATCTAAATTCTTGTGTACTTATTTGATCGGAATGTATTGAGCTTCATCTTCCTCTTCTTCATCCGTTTTCGCCAGAGTTATTTGTAAAACTCCATCTTTAAACTTCGCATTCACTGTAGATTCATCCGCTTCATCAGGAAGTGCAAATGAACGCGAAAAAGACCCTTGCCTTCTTTCCGATCTTTTAAAAGTAAATTCACCACCAGAATAAAGTTCTCGATCTCCGCTAATGGTTAATACTCTGTTTTTGATTACTAAACGGATCATTTTTTTTGTCAGGCCCGGCAAGTCCATATAAATTGCAAACTCATTATCCCCTTCAATGATATCACATGAAGGGTCAAAGTGGCCTTTCTCGGCAGAAGCCGGTACAACCTTTTCTACAAATTGCTGAATCTCCTTACCCAGCTTTGACAACTGTTTTTCGATATCTAAAGTAGTTTTACTCATAGTATTTGATCTGTTTTGTCTTATAAGAGCAACCTCAATGCCAACCACCGTCAACCTGCTGAAAAACTGACGTATTGACATAGAAAAAATTAATTTTGTGACCTGTTGCCACCGATCTCACCCTATTATATGTCATTATTGTTTATGAGATGATGTGAACACACTATCATAGAATAGGATTTGAGACGATCTCGCTTTTACAGAAATAGATATACAGAATGGTTGATACCGAATTCACTGAATATTCAAAAGATGAGCTTTAGATTTTTTTGAACAAGCTGAGTCATAAATCTACGGTCCATAACAAAGAGGTGATTCATGCATTTTGATTTAATTTTCAGGAATAGCCATCAGATGGGCTATACACCAACTAAAACCAACGGTTTATTCTTTAAACGCATAAGTGAGTTCGTTCAAATGATCCCAAAAGTCTGGGTAAGAGATCGCTGTACACTCTGCATTTTCGATAAGTGAATGGCTCTTCGACTTGCTCGCCAAAATAGCAGAAGCCATTGCGATTCTATGATCATGCCATGTTGGGTAAGTGGCAGATTTAGGCCGAAAATCACGGTTACCATCTATAACCATCCCATCTGGAGTAAGTTCTATTTTTGCTCCCGAACGATTAAATATTTCTGCCATTGCAGCTAAACGATCGGTTTCTTTATGTCGCAACTCTTCAGCTCCCCTTATGATTGATCTGCCCTCTGCAAAACACATTGCAACCATCAATATTGGCAGTTCATCGATACAGTTTGGAAATAGTGCCGGATCCGGATTGATTGCATTTAGCTCTGCTGAGTGGATCAAAATGTCGGCAACAGGTTCTTTCCCTTCGGCCCTCATATTTTCAAAATGGAACGATGCACCCATTTCCTCCAAAATGGAAATTACTGCGGTTCTTGTTGGGTTTATTCCAACATTTTTTAATTCAATGGACGAATTCGCATGTATAACACCGGCAACCAGCCAAAAAGCTGCGGCAGAAAAGTCGCCTGGTATAGTATATGTTTGCGCAGGTATCCGATCAGTTCGACTGCTTCGAATGATTCTTCCAACATCAGAAACCTCGGAATGGAGTTCGAGTAGTCTTTCTGTGTGGTCTCTGCTTTGAATTTTTTCAATAACTTCTGTCGGTTCTTCACCAAATAATCCCGTCAACAGAACGGCCGATTTTAATTGTGCACTGGGTATTGGCAACGGAAATTTAATTCCCTTGACACCGTCATGTCTCTCTATTTGTAAGGGTGCATATAAACCCTGTCTTCCACTTATTCGACAACCCATATCAATTAGCGGATCAATAATTCTCTTCATCGTTCTCGAAGATAGTGATTCATCGCCGGTTAGCACGGAGGGCACACCGGCACCTGCTAAGATACCACCTAACAGGCGCATGGTCGTTCCTGAATTTCCGCAATCTAACAATTCAGCAGGCTTACTGAAGCCATCACGGCCAACACCTGATATCTTTATCGTGGTTTCGCCACCAACCTGTTCACAGCCGACTCCCAGCTTTCGAAGGCAACTTAAAGTGCTTTGAGGATCTGCCGCCACAGAGTAGTTCTGAATAATGCTTACATCGTCAGAGAGTGCAGCAAAAAGTGCCGATCTGTGCGAAATGGATTTGTCCGGAGGGGGATTAAGTATACCATTAAGACTCGCCGCCGGCTTTACTTCTTTCTCCATTCGTTAATTTCCTCTAAGTAATCGTTCTGCTTTTTGGGCGGCGGCGGTGTTAGGATAACGTTCTATAATAGAATTTAATAACGAAATTGCATCACCTCTTTGACCTTCACGAATATAAATCTCTGCTATTTTATATTGTGCTTCTGCTACCCAGTCTCCGTACGCTTCAAATAGTGAACTCACTCTGGAATAAGATTCTGTTGCAAGATCCATACTCCCTTCCTCGAAATACGTTTCTCCTATTAAATACTGTGCTTCTGCTCCTATGACTGTGTTGTTGTTGTCGGTCACCAGATTAAAAAATCGTCTGGCTTCTTCTATCCTCCCATCTCTTAAAAGTACTTTTCCTAAACCAATTCTTGCAGCATCACTTTCCGGACTCACTGCCAGTACACTTTCAAAATTCTGCCGGGCTTCATCTCTGTTACCCAAACCCAGATTTGCATTTCCAATACCCAACAGAGCTTCCTGTTCATATCTTGAATCTTTTTCTCTAAGCTCATTGTATCGTTGAATGGATATCTGATAATTGCCCATTTCATACTGGATCCGTGCTAAATCTGCAAGGGCAGGTGCAGCACGTTCTGAATCGGGAAAATCGTTAATCAGTGTTTCATACGTTGCAGCTGCTTCTTTCCTATTACCAATTCTTAAATAGGCATCAGCCATATTATAATAGGCATCAGGCATTAGGTTTTGATTATTGGTTATTCGTAAATACTGTCTGAATTCACTCACTGCTGCCTCATAATCACCCGATTGGAATACATTTTCGGCTTGTCGATATCGAAGCCTGTCTGCTGTACCGGATGTAGGATTATCTGCCAAAAATTCTTCAAGTGCATTTGTACTGGTATCATTCATTCCTGCAGATATTTGAGCAAACTGAATACCATCAATTGCTTCAATGATGTATTGACTTCTCGGATATTCCTCCAATACTTGTCTGTAAGCTTCAATCGCTTCTTCAAAATTTCCGGCATTATAGTATGAATCCCCGATGTTATATTGAGATCTGGCTGCCCATTCTGTACCCGGATAGCGACTGATGACCGTTCTGAACTCCTCAATAGCCTGATCGTAATTACCTGTGTTTAAATAGATATAAGCTATATTGTAAGCTGCTTGTTCCCTTAACTTACTAAAGGGATAGATCCTAAGTAATCGCCTGAATTGCGTTACTGCTTCAAAATTCCGGCTCATACGATAGTGACTATTGGCGACCTGAAACATAGCATAATCCCCACCCGGTTCAGCTCCTATGGTTGCATTATAATACTCTAATGCCTGTCTGTAATTCCCTTGAGCATAAAAAGCGTCGCCAATTCGTAATCTTGTATCAATATCGTATGGGAAAAGTGCAATAGATGGTGGTTCATAATTATTTAAAAAATCCATAAGGGGAGCCGTTGCATTTTCAAAATCACCCATCATAAAATAGGACCAACCCAAACTATACTTGGCAGCCCCTATCAGTTCATTGTTTGGATATCGCTGAATAAACTCATTAAACTGTCTGGATGCTGCCCCATACTCCCCCGATTGATAATTGGCGTCTGCACTCCAGAATAGTGCCTCTGTTCCAAGTTCAGAATTCGGTGCTGCCCGATGAACAGCCTCAAAATCAGGTTGTGCCTGACGATACGCCTGATTAAAGTAGAGCACCCATGCTCTTTGAAATTGAGCCTGTCTTCTTAATGCCGGGTCCAGATCTGTAATATTCGCTGCCAGTTCAAATGCCTCAATCGAATTGGTATACTCACCATTTGCATAATAAGCCTCTCCAAGAAGGGTCAGCACTTCCGACTGGTTTTCAAGGTTTTCATAGTTTCTTGCCAAGGGCAGAAGTACCTCAACAGCTTCATTGTTTGAGCCTGTTTCCAAAGCCGTTATTGCCCACTCATATCGAGATTGTTCATAAAAGACACCTTCATCAAATCTATCACCAAACTCCCTGAATGTATTGAGCGAATTTCTGAACCGGCCGGCCAGCTTTTCATTGACTGCCTTGTAATAAAGTGCTTTTCGTGCTAATTCATCATCACCTTCGGATGCTTCAGCAAAAGCAGTTGATGCCCAGTGAAAAATATCTTGTTTATGATAAACCCAACCTAATCCATAGTGTGCAATTCGTTCTTCTGATGGGTTCTCAACCCGGCCCAGATAGATTCGATAATATCTTGTTGCTTCGGGGTAATTATTGAGCATATTATGGCTTTCTGCGATCAAATAGAGTGCTTTTAATCGATTCTCTTCATCCAGGTAGGGTAGTGCCTCTTCAAATGATTGAATCGCTTCTGGATATCTTCTTTGTTGATAATAAGATTCACCCAATGCTGTACCAATACGTCTGGCTTCAGCCGTATTCGGATGGCGTTCTCTTAACAATTCAAACGCATCTGCCGATTCTTCGAATCTCTCATCTTCCAAATAGAGCCTTCCTCTTGAATAGAGTGCCCTTGGGGACCAGATACTCCTTCCATGGTTGTCAGAAAGTTCCAGAAAATACCGTCTTGCAAGCTGATAATCTCCATGTTCAGCGGATGTCTCCCCGAGAATATAGTAGAGTTCAGCCCTATCTGTATAAGATTGGGGATAATTTAAGGCCTGATCCATTCTTCGAATCGCGTCTGTATGTTCACCTCTGACCAAATGCTGATCAGCCAAATTTCTCAAAAGATTAGCAACACGATTACTTCCCGGATAGGTTTGAATAAATTGATCAACATGATAATCGGTCGCAGCTGAATCAATCTGTGTGTATGCTCTTGCTTTGTAAAAATCGGCAGTTTCCCTGCCCATCTCATTCTCACTTTGTAAAGAAGCTTCTTCAAAATAGGATATCGACTCCAGAAAAAGTCCTTTTTCAAAAAGATCAAGACCTGACTGAAAGAGTCGGTTATTAGATTCCTGTTCATGTTGTGCACTCAGATTAGGTACTATCAACAGAATTACAAGAATACAATTTTGAATAAAATAAATGTGGCTCCGACTCATGTAGATTCAAACTTTGTGATATCAAGGTCAATTGCACTATGCAAATATACCAACTCCATAGGATATGTTCCTGAAATCATCCATGTCTGCCGTAAAAAGTTTCAAACATCGAGATAACGTATCAATTCATCAGCCCTGGAACTCAGATCAATTTGAACCAGGTCTGTCCGGTTTGTCGTTGAAGCTGTATAGCCATGACGTCTTAGTGAGGATGTAATGGCAGATGTTTCTTCACAACTTACTTTAATTGAAACCTGCAGATGTGTATTTAGTTCCGGTGATGGTGTGACGGTAAGGCCCAAAATTTTAGCTTCTTCTGTTTCAACTAAGTGAACAAGTTCTGACAATGTAAAATCTGCACGTGCCATTTGAACGGTAATAACTGAACCATCCATTGTCACATTTAACATTGTTGAAAGTGCTTCAAGTACATTTTTTTTCTCAATGACACCAATATATGTTTCCGAATGATCCACAACGGATATAATTCTCACTTCATGTTGAAGCATTTGTCTGGCTACTTCAAATATATGCTGATTGGCATATGTAAAGATCGGTTTTCTGATCTCCAATACGGAAATAGGTTTGGACTCATCCAATTGATCTGCGACATCCTCAAACAGGATATGGCCAATATTTTTCAAGGTTAGAGGCTCAACCACCGGCAAACTTGATGTTTGCCATGCATCCATCTTGGCAAGCGCCATTGAAATCGGGCTCGATGGCTCCAATGGGGTAAAGTCGGTATTTAGTATCTCTTTTGCTAACATTTTAAACGTTGATCAAGGGTTTAATATCAGACAACATCGATTTAAATCTCGCACGATCTTCTTTTGTAACACTTCCTTTTATAGATACGTAATTTCCATCATAATGTTCTTTATCGACAATTCCTACCTCATGTAAATAGGCAACCGCTTTATAATGTGACATGGGTAACCGATAATCAAAGTCAACGTACTTCTCTTCTATAATCTTTTCAAGATTTTCCTGAAGTTTTTCCAAACCTATTCCCCTATAAGCCGATACGTAAATTGCGCCGGGATAATCTCTTTTCAGGTTCATTAATTTTTCAGGCTCAATGGCATCAATTTTATTGAATACAAGCAGTTTTTTGGTTTTTTTGATTCCCAATTCACTGAGTGTTGATTCTACAACTTCAATATAATCTTCTACCAATTTGCTTGTTGCATCAACAATATGAAGCAGTACATCCGCTTCTCTAACTTCATCTAATGTTGATTTAAAACTTTCAATTAAACCGTGTGGCAATTTACGGATAAATCCGACCGTGTCTGATAACAGCACATCATGATTTTCCATTTCAAGCTTTCTGACTGTTGAGTCGAGAGTCGCAAATAGTCTGTTTTCAGCTAAGATATGAGATTCAGTTAGTGCATTCATTAAGGTTGACTTACCCGCATTTGTATATCCCACTAATGAAACTTTTGTCGAACCCTCCCTGTTTTTTCTCTGCGTTGTACGCTGTTTATCCAGTTTATCCAGCTTCTCTTTGAGTGTCGAAATCCGTTTACCGATTAATCGCCTGTCTGTTTCAATCTGTGTTTCACCCGGCCCTTTTGTACCAATTCCACCCTTTTGACGCGATAAGTGAGTCCAGAATCGGGTTAAACGCGGAAGCAGATATTGTAATTGTGCCAATTCAACCTGTGTTTTAGCAGCAGCCGTTTTTGCTCTGGATGCAAAAATATCCAATATCAGGCCACTTCTATCTATCACTTTTACCTGAGTAATTTTTTCAATATTACGAATTTGAGTAGCCGATAATTCATCATCAAAAATCAATAAATCGGCATTTTTATCCGTTGCTAACTGTTTCAATTGATGCAATTTCCCCTTTCCAATATAGGTTATTGGATCAGGATGAGGACGATTTTGAAGAATTTTATCGGCTGTATCTGCCCCTGCTGTATCGGATAGCAGCATCAATTCAACCAAATGCTCTTCCGCCAGCCAGCGAGGAATGTCGGGGCCAAAAATTCCTATTAATATTGCTCTCTCTTTTTCAAGAGTTGGTTTTCTAATCTCTTCTAACAAATTTTAGGGGTTCCAATTCTCAGTTATATTATTCGAATGATTTAAAGTCGAAAGATGAGTCTGCCACAGGTGTCATAATTCTTCCGATTTTTAATGAGACAATTCTATCAAATTTAAGTGTAGACCTGTCCGGTACAAAAAGTTCAAGCCTAATCAGTCTTTTATGATTCCAGTCATTGCTTATTTCACGATAAATAAAGACATAATCCGAACCTTTTGATGACGGTTTTTCAACATAGTCAATAATTTGATGCCAGGCGATCGTTTGCGATGGATCGTTTATATTTTTAACAATTCCATGATCCGTTATATATGATTTCGATGTGAAATAACTGGACGTAAACCAACAGAGCCCCATCCAACTGTAGCATCCAACGATTGTGTAATACTGCTCAATTCCATTCATAACAACAATCAATGCCACTACACTTAAAAACCCAATAAACAGAGTTGAAAACAGAGGATGACCATAAAGTTTACCTGATTTCCAACTGATTCTAATATTTCGAAGTCTGATTGCATTCGCCACCGTATAAGCCGCCAAAAATGTGGCCCCAAATGTGAACAACGCTAAAAGAAGTACAAACAGGCTATATATATTTGTGGACATGTTCATCCAAGTGTTTCAGCTTTATAGTGTCGTGAAATAATGGACTCTAATAGTAATAAAATGATAGCGATTAATACAAACCAATACCATATTTCTTTGCCAAAAGATGCCAATTCAAGTTGATCTGACATCTGCTCATTCTCAGTTGTCAATGAAATTATATGATTGTGAGGAAACCATTCTGATACAAAACTCTCTAACTCCGGTATATCAAACGTATGAAGTTGTGATTCCATTGTGCTATGATTTAATCCAATCTCTATCTCTTTCTCTTTTTCTTCAGATTCGATGATGAGCCAACCTGGTGACCATTCAATGCCCGGATAGGTTATTTCAGTACCATAATATGTTTGTCGAGATTCCGGCAGGATGGTTTCACCTTCTTTGTTGATTTCTAATGACTCCGGATTTCCACTAATTAAGTAGACGAATGGAGATCCAAGTTCATGATTATTTAGTGTTGCATGTTCTCCTCTGGCTAAATAATCAACTGTCCGGTAAAATAGGGGAGCAAAAAGAGGTTTAACCGGAAAATTTGACCACCCCGGATCACTACCAATCGCTGATACAATCAATCTGCCATTTCCCACTCTCGATTCCATAAGCAACGGGTACCCCGTACGAGTATTCAAAACAGAGAAATTCCCGATTTTGCCTGTAGGTTCAATCTGATAGTAGTAAAAAATTTCCGGTACATTTAACCGCACTTCCTCCTCATCCTTTACTTCAAATATATTCTCAAGAATAGGGTGGCCTTCAGTTGGGTTAGCCATTCTGTCAATTGTCCTAAATGATCCATAACTACCCACAATGTTACTATAACGCGCTGAACCACTTGATTCCAATAACCGGTTGTAACTATTAATACTGCCATCAGCAGATGGAATGATCAATAAGCCGGCTCCATTTTGCACATGATCCAATAGTGATTGCCCTAAAAAATCTGGAATTGATCGTAATCCATCCAATACGACAGCATCATAATCAAACAGGTTAGATACTTCAAAATTTCTGATATCCGTGAAATCAACCTGAAATCGGCCACCCACATCTCCGGCAATCTCCAACATAGGCCTGAGGTAACTTGAAAAATTTCTATCAGCCGCATTTTCTTCGTAAACAACTAAAATACTCCTGTTTTCCGGGAGTTGAATAACAGCACGATAACGATTATCAAAAGTGAGATCATCACCCTCCACAAGAAGTTCCATTTTAATCATCTCATTCTCAGTCACTGGTATCTCAAATAAAAACTCTCTCGATGAGCCTGACTGAATGTTAAATGTTTGTTGACTGGCCAGTTCGTCATCAATAATCAAGCTTATAAATACATTTGACAGTTCTCTCTCACCATAATTTTGTAAAATAGATCGTAATTGCAAATTCCCGGATGACTCCATCACACCCGATTCCAATGATACATCCTCAAACCCAAGATTCACTGCATCTGCACCATTCACAAGAATAATTTGCAAATGAATATCTTCAATAACTGAGTCTTTTAATTTTTCCAATTGAGGCTGCAATGACCTGCGGCCATCTGTTATAAAATAGAGAATCTTATTTGGCTCAGCAGCATCCCGTAATCTACGAATCAATGATTCCAATCTATTTGAAGTATAATTCCCCCCATTCGTAACATTCATATTTTCTATATTTGAAAGAACAGAACGACCGGTTAGCAATGGGACGGACATCGATTCTCCGTGGGTACCATCAACAGTAATTCTGTCGTCATTTCCCGTCATATCGATCAAAGTCTCTGCAACTTTTTTTGCTTGTTCTATATAAGGGCCATCCGATGATATGCGCTCCATCGCCGGACTGCTGTCAATCAATATTCCGATTACTTTCGGTTCATTACCCGCACTCCAACCAAATTCCGGGGGTAAAAATGGTCTTGACGCAGCCAAAACCAGTGTAACAATGGCTAAACATCGTAATGCTAAAAGTAACCACCTTTTTATCCTGATTCTCTTAAGTGCAGTCGATTTTAGTGATTCAAAAAACGAAAGTGTGGAAAATCGTATTTTTTTGGGTTTCTTGATGTTCAGAAGGTAAATTATCAATGGAACAACCACTGACAAAAGTGCTAGCAAAAAAAGTGGATTTAAAAAGCTCATTAATTGAAAAGTTTTTACCTTAATCAGGTTGCGAAAAGAAACATTTCTTTAAAATATTTGTAAAGCTAATTGAATAACCAATCCATAACAAACATATTATCCAAAACAGGTGCTGCAAAAATTTAAATCACTTTTTAAAACCACAACTTATCTGCTTTTTCTTATTGTGATCACTTCTTGCAGTCAATCAACTGCTGATCATTGGTCTGATTTAGTTCCACAATCAACTCTCGCCGTAGTTGTTCCGGAACCCAATACATCTCTTCAAGAATTGCTCGAGGCACAGTATATGCCCCTTCTGGACGACATAAGTCCATCAGCTATTCAGATGGTCTCCAATATTCAACAAAATAGTGGAACACCATCATTAAATGTAGATGCTCTTTTATTATATCCGGACACTTCAAACGACTGGCAACCGGTATGGATCACCGGCCACAAGGTGGGTTTAATCGATCACCTGACATCACTCTACCAAAGGGCATTCGAACAAAATCGCTACGATTTTTTAGATTATTCGATTGAAAAACTTTTCTTTTCCGATAGAATCATACACATCGTTGAGATCGATGATTATATCGTATTCTCTGAGTCAAGCTTGGCAATAGAGAATATACTTCGCACACTGAATAATGAAGAAGAACCGATGCAACTGGATAGTAGTCAACTTATACCCGGCTCGGTTATTATGAACTATCCAAGTATGGATATTTGGGTCAGACAGATGACTCAGGTCTTGTACAGGCCTTTTTTACATGATATTTTTCGTGGATCTTCACCGGTTACATTTCAAAATAACCCCTCTGAAACCAATGAATGGGATTGGCAATTGAGTGGATCCATGAATCTTAAACAGGATAGATCTGTACTCCTGCAAGCCATTTCGCAACAGCCTCAAAATTTTATACTTGACCGTTTTATCCCTGCAAACGCATCAGCTTTTTCCATATTTAGATCAGAACCTGTTTCTGAATCTTCTGCTGTCATTGACTTAACCCACGAATTGGATCTGTTTTTGGAGCAAAACCCGAATGCAGTCCAAGCTCTTCAACAAAATCTGGGTACCGAAGTATCTCACGTTGTATTCTCAGACTCCGGACCTTCCAGTGAAAGTGAATTTATTTTTATTCGTTCAATCAGAAACTCACAACCGATCATTGGTCTCTTTGATGAATTAAGTGAGAGAGAACTAACTGTTAAAGACGAAAATACATACGCTGTAAACAGTATTATAATTAGTAAGTTGATTGGTACTGAGATGAATACAATAGATAATTTTTATCTGACTATTTATGATCAGATTGTTGTTTTGGCTCTACGAAAAGGTCTTGCCGAAAGTATTGGAGGAGATGCTGAAAGAAGACGAGTTATGTATTATGATGACGATTATTCCAAAGTCAGAAGCTCATTGAATGGCCCCCTCAGTTCTATTTTTTATATGGATGCAGCCGGATTCAACCGGTTTGTGCAACCTTGGTTGTTTCCACAAAATTATTTAAATACGTTGACCGGAAATCTGGATGAATTTGTGATTTCCACCCGTCTATTAACCAATGGCTCAGAACTCGAAATATCCATGACGAATTTCGAAAGAGAGCTTACTGAAAGGCCATTCCAAGATCAATGGGTATTTCCAATCGATGGATCAGATATAACCGATGAACCGGTTATTGCAGATGTAACCGGTAGTCTCAGAAATGAGATTGTTTTTTCCACACTATCGGGTGTACTCTACATACTGGCATCAGATGGTACATTGGTTGTCCAAATGTCAACAAATGATGACAGGCCTATTGGGTCCCCTGTTGTTTACGACTGGTATGGTAACAACCAAAATGTGATTCTGCAGGCTGCCGGCGATAAAGTATATGCCTGGAATCAGAATGGCACACTTCTACCAAATTTCCCGGTGATCTTGAATGAGGAAATCACATCTCCATTAACCATTATGGATTTCACCGGTAATGGTGTCGCTGAAATGATATTAGCCACAGCAGACCGAAATGTACATATTCTTAACGCAAGAGGTCAGACAATTAATGGTTGGCCACAAACTACAAACTCAGTGGTAAGAAGCGCCCCATTGATCACTGATGTCGATAACATTCAATCACTATTTGTCTTTGCAGAAAACGCACTTCATGGATGGAATATGAATGGATTGAGGCGTACAGGTTTCCCACTATTTTTACCTGCCCAAATAGATGGCGTTCCAACAAAGTTTAATAATCATCTGCTTGGAGCCGGACTTGACGGTAATTTGTACTCAATCGGAACAACTCCTCTCTTCTCCGACTCCTTGTCAGCATCACATAGTGCTGATTCTATTTATGTACAATCACTGATCATCTCCAATAGTAGTTTGAATACATCACCTCAGTCGTTTGACATCCTCATTCGTGAGGACAACAGTGGTTCCCTGGTTAGAAATGATTTTATCCTGATTCAATCTACAAATGGATCGCTATTCCTTTATGCTGATAATGGAGAGCTTAAATTTACTCAGGCACTGGGTCAGCCATCATCGGGAAACTATCCTCCAACCATTCTCGATATCAATAATGACAACAGACAAGATCTGATTGCCTTGGCGGATTACGGGCGCCTCTATGCCTGGGACGTGTTGAGTGGCGACCGACATCACGATCTGCCTACAACAGGGATGAATTATCCGGTGATTCTGGATATTAATGGGGATGGATTTCAGGAGATTATTGCACAAACACGAAACGGTATACAGTGCTGGACAATCTATTTTACCCGTCGTGAATCAATAACTGAACAATAGTTAGATCTGAGGCAATTAAAAAATATCAGCTAAAGCTTCCTCCAGGTCTTCAAATTCGAATTGGAATCCTAAACATTGAAGAATCTTTGGATGAGCCCTCAAACTACTTAGAATCGGTTCTGCCGCTTCCCCTAATATAAATTTCAATATAGCTGTGGGGACACGAAAATAGGCGGGGCGATTCATCACTGTACCGATTACGTTTGCCAAAGATTTCATCGTTACCGGATTAGGTGAACAAGCATTATAAGGTCCTTCAAGTTCTTCATTCTCTATTGGGTAGAGTATCGCTTGACAGAGATCACGCATATGAACCCAAGGTACAAATTGATTACCACTACCGATGGGCCCACCCACAAAAAACATAAACGGAAGTTTCATTTTATCAATAACTCCGCCATTGTCTTCTAAAACTATCCCAATTCTTGGTATGGCTACACGTACACCATAGTCCGAAGCTTTTAATGCTTCTTTTTCCCAGTTAATACAAACTTTTGCCAAAAAATCCTTTCCTGATTTTGCAGACTCATCCAGGATTTTATCACCACTATCACCGTAAATTCCAACTGCCGAAGCAGAGATGAAAAGATCCGGTTTTGATGCTGATTCTGCGATCAATTTTGTAAGCTTTTGTGTAGTCAGAATTCGACTGTCGTAGATTCTTTTTTTTACGGAATCTGTCCACCTTTGGCCAAAAAGACTTTCCCCCGCCAAATTTATGATTACATCCGTGCGATTAACAGCCTGAGCAAGCTCATCATCCCAGCCAATATATCGCATATTCTTCGCTTGATCTTCACTGTATTTTTCAGGAGACCGGGTAACAAGCGTCAGGTAATGCCCTGCCTTCAATAGTTCATTGCAAAGATAGGTGCCAATAAAACCGGTCCCACCCGTTATAAGTATCTGTTTAGTTTCCATTCGTTATATCATACTGTTTAATTAATTGCGATTCTCTAAATGGCTAACAAAAGTTGTGATGGTTTAAATCCTTAACCGATCAACATCAGAAAGAAAAAAAAGAGAAATGGGGCAGACAAAATCAATGAATCGAATCGGTCAAAAAAACCGCCATGTCCCGGAAGAATTGAAGAAGAGTCCTTCAAATCAGCTTTACGCTTCAAGCTACTTGCCGCGATATCTCCTAAAGGTCCAAAAAGGCTAATGATTACAACAGCCGGGATCACTGACCAGATTGGCAATGGGTATGGATTTGCTACATAAAATATAATTAAAAAGCCGATGGCAGCCCCTGCAAATCCCCAATAGAAACCCTCCCAGGTTTTTTTGGGACTAATTGTTGGGGCAAGTGCTCTCTTGCCAAACGTTTTACCACCAAAATAGGCGAAAATATCGTTCCCCCAGATCATCAAAAAGAGTGTCATTGTCAACCAGAAACCATCAAATCCATCACCTAAATTTCGAATATACACCATCATTAAAAAGCCTGTAGGTGCATATACACCTGTAAAGAGTGTGCTAAACCATCTTTCTGAAAAGACTCTTTCTGGTCTGACAAGGGCTCCTAATGAGATAATCAATATTAAACCAATTAGCGATAAACTAACATACGGTGGGAAAAACAGACCTGACCATACCGCACAACCAATCATTATGGATAGAATTAAATAATCACTCTTACCGGCATGAACCATGATCCTGTGGATTTCCCAAACTGTAATCAGAGCAATAACAGCTATAAACACCAAGAAAAAGTGACTGCCTAACCAGGTTACATATAGTACGAGAAGTGCAAGAGGAATCGCAATCAGAACTCTTTTTGATAGTTCACTCAATCTTCAGTCTCCTCCGTTTCATCTGAATCTGACATATTGAGATTCAAATCTTCGTTTACTTCATTTAAAACCTTTCTGGCTTTTTTTTCAAACTCTTTAGGAACATAAAGGTAGACCATCGAAAGTTCACCAAAATTTTGTGTGAACGATGAGTCCCTTTTTGATAAAATATTAGATGGGATTTTTAGATGATCCAGATAACCTTTTATCAATTCTACCTCATAATCGGTCCCCCGTTCAACCAGGCAGACCCAATTATCAAACTGATTTGGTTTTGATCCTTTTAACATAAAGTATGTTGTGTTGTGTTGTGTTGTGTTCTGTTAACCCTTCAAATCACTCATCCATCAAAAATCCTTTAATAATTTGCCCTCGTTCAATCTGGGTTTAATCATAACATATATAAGAATACATGTTAAAATGATACTTACAATTAAAAACCACATGGACGGTAAATTCTCTTTGGTAATTTCCTGGAAAAAAAGTTCCGGAAAATTAATCCCCACTACAACTGCGGCACCATTGTTAATAAAATGAGCCATTATTGCCGGCCAGATAGAGCCACTTAGCCATGTCATGATTGCCAATACGATTCCAAGTGTTGCGAGTGGTAATAAATTACCTAACTGTAAATGGAACAGTCCGAATAAGATACCTGAAAAAATAATCGCTGTTATGATACCCCAACTCTTCTCAAATGCCCTTAAAATATACCCGCGAAAGAGGATCTCTTCACAAATTGAAGGTATAACCGCAACAGTTAAGACGGCAAATAGAAGGACTCCATCATTCATCAAAAAATTGAGGATCATTTCATATTGCGATTCCTGCATGAGTTGCATCGAATCCGGAATAGGGAGTAATGAGTTAAGATATCCCAAATAGATGACAATAGGCTGAACGACAACAATAAGGATTGCCCCAAAAAAAATGTACTTAAGGGTATCCTCATTCCACTTGAACCGCAAAAAACGAAATTTTGATTCACCACCCTTATTCAGAGAAACAACGATAAAAGTAGCTAAACCGATAAACAGAATTTGTCCGGCTGAATTAGCAATAAACAGGAGATCCACTCTGGATGTTAGCAGTTCCAAAATCTCTTCTGTTGAACTAAAACCTTCCGTTATGAAAATCAATATGACGGCGAAGACACTGGCTCCACCCTGGAAAAGCAGGAGTGCTACAAAAAGCCAGATCATTGCTAAAGCCCAATGAGCAAACTTATTTTTCTCTGCCCAAGACAGCTGATCTGTACGAGTAAATAGATTTTGATCACTCATTCAATCCTAAAACGACTCCTCCACTTTTTCGGCAAACAGTTTCACACCAATTAAAGCTGTAAGAAGATTCAGCAGACCTGAAACCGGAATGCCAATAAATAATTGCCTTAAAATAGATTGCCCACCTTCAAGCGATTCCATCATCCCTTCTATCATTGCATCTTTCTGACTTTCAGGCATCTCCATCACTTCAATATTGGCGATTGTTGCGCTTAATATTTTTTCACTGTATTCAGGATCGATAACTAAAATCCAGAATTCACTTAAAAAAACACTAAACACGGCAATAATAGCACCGGTTAAAAAACCAAGAACAGCACCTTGTCCAAGTTTGATTTTTTGGGAAACTTCCTTCGTAAAATGCCATACGGCAAGCAGGCCGGCCACAGATGTTAACAGGCAGACAACAATTCCGCTAAACATTATCGGTGAAAAAAAAGAACCTGTAGGTTCTGCGTTTATTTGCTGATAACCGAAAAATAGTCCGATCACAAAACTGACTAAGCCAAAAATTGCTCCAACAATTGCCGCAGATGGTATATAATCCCCAAATGAAATCGAGTGCACCTCATTGTTTTCTTCTTCAATCATAATTATAGATGATTAGTTATTTGTTTGAAACAAGTCATAAACTGATGATGTGGTGGCAAAACCCAACCACCCACCTAATATCAGCCTGGTAAGATTACTATTTTCCCAGATCTGAATCAGGTTCCCTGCAAAATCGATGATTTGAACGATCACTGCAAGCAAAAGAAACCATAAAAGCAGGTTTTTTTTAACCTTTGCCCTTAACATGAGTGGTATGGATATCCATCCGATCAATAATCCAATAAAAACACCAAAACAACGGCTGTTAACAGCCATTTGGAGATCATTTACATAATAAGATCTCATAGGATTCTGATGACAGATACCCTGAAAGAGTTCGCCGGTCCAATGGCCTATTGTTGATTGAGCACCCCAAATTCCACCTCCTAATGAAAAAAGAACGAGGAAGCAGAGAGCGACCAACACCCCGAAGAACAGCTTTTTATGACTCATTTTAAAAAATTAATCCAATAACTAACCGTTGCAGGTGTTCATCTGGATGAAACGGATCGACACCTGAAAATCGAATATAAACTTAAAAAATGGTGAGTAATGATAGCTTATTGACACCTTTTTAGACGCCGTTCAAGTATCTGATTCAACCCAGACTCCCATGTTGGAATATTTCTGAATTCGTTGTTCAACCAGTTTTTCAGGTTCCAATTTTTTTAACCTTTTTAAGCATTTTAGTAGTTGTACTTTAACAGCTTCAGCAGATTTTACATAATCTCTATGAGCTCCGCCTAAGGGTTCTACGATAACACCGTCAATGATTTTCATATCGAGCAGATCTTGAGCAGTCAATTTAAGTGCGGACGCCGCCTGTTCTTTAAATTCCCAGGTTTTCCACAAAATAGATGAACACGATTCAGGTGAAATGACGGAATACCATGTATTTTCCATCATATAGAGTTCATTCCCCATTCCTATTCCCAAGGCTCCTCCACTGGCACCTTCGCCGATAACAATGCTAATGATCGGTACCTCCAAAATTGCCATTAATTTCAGATTTTTAGCAATCGCTTCTGCCTGCCCTCTCTGTTCAGCTTCAAGGCCGGGAAAAGCACCCGGTGTATCCAGAAGTGTGATAACAGGAATACCAAATTTTTCTGCCAGCTTCATCAACCTAAATGCTTTGCGATATCCTTCGGGATTCGCCATGCCGAAATTTCTGTATTGTCGCATCTTTGTATCACGACCTTTTTGCTGACCAATAATCATCACATTGTGCCCAGCAATTTTTGCAAGACCACCAACCATTGCTTTGTCATCTGCAAAATATCTGTCACCATGTAGTTCAATAAATTCTTCGGTAATCAAATCTATATAATCCAATGTATAGGGGCGATCCGGATGTCGAGCAAGTTGCACTCTTTGCCATCGTGTCAGATTACTGAATATCGACTCTCTGAGTTGATCTGCTTTTTTTCGAAGCCTGTCAATCTCGGGTTTAAGTACTTCATCACCGAGAGAAAGCTCGTTTAACTCTTCAATTTTTTTTTCTAAATCGGCTATTGGCTGCTCAAATTCTAAATATTGCATCATACGGGATTCAAAGTTACTTGTGTAAAACCTAAGTTAATGACTGTCAGTAAAAAGGACAAAGCATACTATTTTAATCATTTATCCATTCACTAACTTACTATTTCCATCTTCTCGGCAAAATATTCGCAGAAATCTCTCATATCACCACTGATCTTGGGATCGTTAATGGATTTCTCCAGTGTATCCGCCATTGTAACCAGAGTTTGATGAAAAAAAATCTTCATCTCATCAACGGTCATATCTTTTGTCCATAAATCAAGTCGAAGGGTATCTTTATTTGTATGATCCCAAAGTGAAAGTATCATTGATCGGCAAGAAGCTTCGTCAAATCCCTGCAGATCTGTAGCCTTCCATTTAATATCTTCAGGCACATTTTGATCATCCAATAGAACTTCAATATTTATTTTTTTAGAGTTTGCTGACATGGTTATAATTTGGGTTTACAATTGTTACGAATTTTGTCCAATACAAACTGAAAGTCGTCCGGTAATGTGGAATCAAATTCCATAAACTGATCGGTTGTTGGGTGAATAAATCCCAGGGTTTTTGCATGTAATGCCTGACGTGGCAATTTCGCAAAAAGGTTTTTAAACATACTTTTTCTGGAACCGGTATTGGGTCCGTATCGAACGGTATTACCGCCATACGTCGTATCCCCAAATACATAAAATCCATTTTTCTGCATATGAACCCTAATCTGATGAGTTCTTCCCGTTTCCAGGCGTATTTCTAATAAAGCAAGGTGGTCAAATGACTCAAGGCGCTGAAAATGTGTGACAGCTTCTTTACCACCTTGTTTTAAAACGGCCATTACTTTCCGGTCGCGGGGAGATCTGCCCAGATTCCCTTCAATTGTACCCTCCTCAGGCGGATCACCCCAAACAATTGCCAAATAGGTTCGTTCTGCTTCTTTTTTTGAAAATTGTTTCGATAGTTTCTGGTGCGTAGTATCATTCTTTGCGACAACCAGAAGTCCACTCGTATCTTTATCAAGCCTGTGCACTATTCCGGGGCGATGTCCCTTATCTCCGGTCTTGGATAAATTTTTATCTGTATGATGCATTAATCCATTTACAAGAGTACCTGACCAGTTCCCAAAGGCAGGGTGCACAACCATATCAGCCGGTTTATTCACTACAAGCAGATCATTGTCCTCATAAACAATGTCGAGATCCATTTTTTCCGGCTCAGCCTTGGGTGGAGGTGGTTTTGGAATGGAAATCTCAATTTTATCCCCGGGTTGCATGATATAGGAAACTTTTTCAGCTGAACCGTTAACAAGCACATATCCCTCTTTAATTGCCTTCTGAACCTTATTCCTCGTCGCATTTTGAATAAATGATGTAATATATTTGTCAAGCCTTATGTCAGAGAGTTGCCCATCTGGTACCTCAAGCATATACTCCGTTTTGTCCGGATTTTCTTTCTCAATCATCATAAATATTGTTTAGTAAGATTCAAAACCCTTAATATCTGTTTATTATACATTTATAAAATAATTTAATTTTTTTTGTAAGGAATTCCGGTTTTTTGGTTCATACATATAGACTGCTCATTAAGAGTCAGTCGGTACGATAGATTAAAAGTGAATCAAGAGCACTTGGGGCCGCAAAACAGCATCCTGCTTTTTGCGGCTCTATTTTTTTTAATTAGCAGATATTTTTTGCCTCAATCTCATCTCTGTCTCGTACAGTTCTCCATTTCGGATCAATTCAATATACATGTTGTCTCCTTCATCATAATCGGCAAGTAAAGCCCATGCATGCATTTCACTTATAACTCTCTCATTCCCAATACTGACAATTACATCGCCCGGCATGATACCACATTCAAATGCAGGGCCACTTTTGTTCACACTCGTGACCAATAAACCACGTACATAAGGCAAACTATATCGATATATTAGCTGCTCAGTCATCGATGTAAACTGCATGCCGGTGTCATAATCCAACAAGACAACTCCACCCGTTAAAAGTTGTGATACGATTCTGTCTACTCTGTTACTCGGAATGGCAAAACCAAGCCCCACAAAACCGGCACTGGTTCCGCCCGTATAGATAAATGTATTCACTCCAATTACTTTTCCTTCACTATTAAGCAACGGCCCCCCTGAATTTCCTCTGTTGATGGCAGCATCAGTCTGTATCATGTCGATATAGATCCTCGGATTATTGGGGTTAGCTTGAAAGTCCCTATTTATGGCACTTACAACACCTACTGTAACCGTAGGCATTCCATCATCGAATAAACCGAATGGATTACCCAAAGCGATAGCCCATTCTCCTACCAATATCTCATCAGAGTCACTTAACTCTACATAATCAAAAACGTTATCAGACTTCACCTGAAGGAGCGCAATATCTGTCAGTTCATCACTTCCAATTAGTTCTGCTTCATACGACTCTCCTTCTGTATTATATACTAAAATTTCACTCGGGTTATTACCAATTACATGTTGATTGGTTACAATTAATCCATCTTCACTGATGATAAATCCTGAACCCATATTGGTATTATCACGTTGTTGATCACCAAAGAAATAGCGAAGAAGTTCCTCTTCCATTGTATCAAAGTTACGGATTTGTTCAGTTGCCATTATGCTCACAACCGAGCTTCTTGCTCTCTCTACAGCCCTTGTAATGGCATTTGATCGATTTCCATAGATTTGTTCTGTCAGGTATTGATTTCTATCAGTACTATCCGATAACTCTTCTGTCCTTTCATTGTATAAATCTTCAATATACGCTGCAGAGAAAGGGGGATCCCCCTCACCCTCACTAACCGCTTCATCCGGGTTTGGGCGGTTACAACTAATTGTCAAGAGCAAGCCGAATAGAACTGATATGTATTTGATCTTATTTCTCAATGTCTCGTAGCTGTTTAACAC
Organism: Balneolaceae bacterium; assembly: GCA_040879905.1. Lineage (GTDB taxonomy): Bacteria > Bacteroidota > Rhodothermia > Balneolales > Balneolaceae > Rhodohalobacter. Next base: position 37,355 of record JBBDJK010000173.1, read on the forward strand.
CTTTATTGATGACCTCATTTATTGTCTCTTCGATGGGTCCTTTATGCCATGCCCCGGCAGCTTTTTGATGTCCGCCACCACCAAATTGTCTTGCCCAAATATTCACATCCAAATCACTTCGGGATCTTAGACTCATTCTGATCCCATCTTTCCCATGGTCTTTAAAAAAGATAGCTGCTTTCACATTCGATAAACTAAGTGGATAGTCAACGAATCCGTCACAATCTTCAAATGTAGTTCCCGTTTCACTAAGCATCTCTTGATTAACGCAGATGATAGCGATTTGATTATTTTCAAATAACTGAATCGACTCAAGTGCCTTACTGAGCAGTTTCAATTGCGGCAATGATTTATTGGAAAAGAGTGTTTCAATGACTTCATTGGGTTTAAATTCACCTCTTCTCAACAAATCTGCAGTTATTTCTACCGTTTTCGGTGTAACACTGTCATATTGTAACGATCCGGTATCGGTTATGATGCCTGTATAGAGAATTTTGGCTATATCCTGATCAATTTGATCAATCCTGTGTTGATCAAAAAGTTGATATATCAGCTCGCAGGTAGAAGATGCGGTAGGAACTGAAATAGCCAGATCAAAAGTATCATCGGGGTCCGGATGGTGATCGATCATCCATAATTGATCGTCTCTATTTTTAATCCACTCACTGAACATTCCAAAACGGTGTGTGGCATTTCCATCTACCATGATGAACAGGTCACAACTTGACAGGGTTTCATCGGTTGGTTTTTGAATAGATATCTTTTTAAGCAACCAGTTCAGATTATCCGGAACAGGGTCATCATTAAATGCTAAAGATTCAATCCCATTAAGCTGAAGCCATCTGCATAAGGCAATCTGAGCGCCAATACAGTCCCCATCAGGCCTGATATGAGATAACACACCCACTCGTTTGAATTTTGAGATCTCTCCTATAAACTCACTAAACATACTTCCCTATTTATTCATATTAATTAAACATTGCGTCCAAAAATGACGCTTCTAAACTTCGATAGCAACTATCAATTTTAGGTATTTGACATAACCAATAAGATACCGTAATTATTGATACTTCGACTTATAATTCATTGGATATCTTCTAAATTCGTTTTGAACAAAGTTTTCTATCTTAACCCTTGGTACTATTTTGATACGTAACGATTCAAATATCCAATTGGTTTATGAAATCAGTTATACTATGTGATGGTGAACATCCGGAAAAAAATCAACTCCAAAACGATCTGAAACAGGCATCCTTGTTCATTGCTGCCGACGGGGGTGCGCAAATAGCCATTCAGCTTAATCTCTATCCGGATATAATTATCGGTGACCTGGATAGTTATGAGGTAACAGGTGAGGAAGAATGTGAAATCATTCATGATCCCGATCAGGAAACCAATGATCTTGAAAAAGCTCTCAAGTTTGCACTCACGAAATCTGTGACGGATGTGATCGTTTATGGGGCAACCGGCAAAAGGGTAGACCATACTCTGAAAAACCTCTCTGTTCTCTTACAGTTTGATTCTGAATTCAGATCTATTGTATTCAAAGACCGGTATTCAGTCATGTCAATCGTAAAGTCCCCATTTAGAAAAGCGTTACCGATCGGTACGTCTGTATCACTTTTCCCTCTTTCAGGAAAGGTTAAAAAGATCACCACAAGCGGGTTACAGTATCCTCTTAAAGAGGGAGTTCTTGAAAATGGGAAAATGGATGGAACAAGTAATCGGACGGTTAAAAAAATAATCGAAATTGTATTTGAAAAAGGAGACCTTCTTCTACTCATTAACCTCTAACCGAACCTATTTTGAGCTCTGAATTTTCATGGATTGACTGGTTAATAGTTGGAAGTTACTTTGCATTTTTGATCTGGATTAGCTGGAGAAAAGGGTGGCATGGCGAATCTGAAGAGGACTTTTTGCTAAGTGGAAGAAAAGTCACACTTCCTGCTTTTGTTGCCACACTTGTCTCAACCTGGTATGGTGGTATTTTGGGAATTGGCGAGTGGAGTTATCAGTTCGGGATTTCACAGTGGTTAATTCTGGGTGCTCCTTTCTATCTCTTTTCAGCTCTATTTGCAATATTCCTGGCAGGTAAAATCCGTTTGAATAAAGCTCTTACAATACCCGAAGCGATTGCCAACCAATATAGTGAGAAAGCAGGGAGAATCAGTGCTTTACCTATCTTTATATTGGTAAGTCCGGCCCCTTATATATTAATGCTCGGGCTACTGTTTCAATTTTTAATAGGTGGTGATGCACCATTTTTGTTATATGCTTCACTTGTTGCACTTTTTTCGGTTCTCTACATCACAATAGGTGGTTTTGGAGCTGTTATTCGAACAGATATTCTTCAGGTTCTCCTGATGTTTGGTGGTTTTATTCTGCTGCTCATATTTGCGATAAAAGAATTTGGTGGGTTTGAAACACTGATTACATCTCTACCATCAGATCATTTGGATATTACCGGCGGTTATAGTCTACAATACATTATCGTCTGGTTTTTTATCGCATTGTGGACTTTTGTGGATCCCAGTTTCCATCAAAGAGCGGCAGCTGCTGAATCTCCTAAAACAGCAAGAAATGGGGTTTTTATATCCATAGGGTTCTGGATTGGCTTTGACTTCTTAACCTGTTTTACCGGTCTCTATGCATTTGCAATATTAGGTGACGGACTTGAAAATCCTGTATTGGCTTATCCAATACTGGCAGATCAGATTCTCCCCATCGGTTTAAAAGGCCTCTTTTTTGTATCACTATTAGCTACAATCATGTCAACACTCGATAGCTATCTGTTTATCTCGGGTCAAACCCTCGGCCGGGATTATCTCCTGAAACATTTCCCATCGGTAAAACCCAATCTACTGACCCGTATCAGCATTTTGATCAGTGCAGTGATCGGTATCATATTGATCCTGATCTATCCCAGTGTTATCGATCTTTGGTATATTATCGGTTCTGTTTTTATTCCGGGTTTACTGGTTCCAGTATTAGGTATCTATTTAAAACCATTCAGATTGCCGGCTTCATTTGTTTATTATTCCATCATCGGATGTACACTTGTTTCACTCTCCTGGCTTGTTTTAGGTACAATTTATGCCCCTGAATTCAACGGAACGATGTATTTAGGAATAGAACCCTTCTATCCCGGATTGCTGCTCGCTATTGTTATATGGATCGCCGGATTAATGAAAATCCGCAGTTAAAGATATAAGACCTGGATTTGCATACTCACGGCATCAGCAATCATTAATCTACAACTTCTAACCCCGACAAATGTTGGGTTCTCCATTGCACTCCGCTCCGCTTCATGAGATAAAAGAGGAGCACTCCGCTCCGACGTCTCACCCCGACAGCGGTCGGGATCTCCGCTCCGCTCCGACATCTCACCCCGACAGCGGTCGGGATCTCCGCTACGCTCCGACTTCTCACGTCTCACGTCTCACGTCTCACATCTCACATCTCACGTAATCTTCAAGATATGCCCTAAATTCAACTTATGAATCGGTATCAGATATTTATTCGAAAAAACATCTTTCTGTATTCCCAAAAGTCCGGTTCCCCGGAAATCTACCACGCAATATTTCTCTTCACTGTTAACCACTTCACCAATACCATAATACTCTGGAGACGGACCATAGTATACGAGATCCCCCATTTGCAGACTGTTTTCTGCTCTTCTGTGGTATGGATAAATGACAGGTAAAAGATCCAATCGGTAAGACAGGCGCCGTTTTTTTGTGCTCATTGTACTTCTCAGGAAAAAATAATTTCGCGTTCTTCTTTTGAGGTAACGTTAATGGTAATACGTGTAGTTTCATTTGGCAACAGTTCGGATATTTTATCAGGCCACTCAATAATACAAACTCCATCGCCGTATAAATACTCCTCAGCTCCAATCTCAAGGGCTTCAGTGTAGTGATCAAGTCTGTAACAGTCAAAATGATAAATGGGAGTTTTTCCCTGATACTCATTAATGATAGTAAAAGTCGGTGAACTGACTACATCGCTATCCATTCCAAATCCCTGAACAAATCCGCGTACAAAATGGGTCTTCCCTGCACCTAATTCTCCATTCAAACCAATAATGTCACCCGATTTAACACTTTTCGAAAATTTCCTTGCAATCAATTCGGTTTCCTCAACGCTTTTACTCAACAACTTTTTCATCAACGTCGTGGTTTCATCGTTGCGATCGGTAAAATCATTTCCTGCATAGAAGCCCCACCATGTTGGAATGTATCCTTATACCGATTTAAAAACTTATTGTAGTTATTTGGATAAACAAAAAAGTAATCTTCTTTCGCAATGATATATGTATTAGCAGGAGGAGTTACAGGAAGCTGATACAAGTGAGGTTTATCAATAAACATCGCTGCACTACTTTGGGCTTTCAAATTTCTGCCGTATTTATATCTCAAATTAGTCGCAGCATCCTTATCACCAAATACTTTGGTATCCCGCATTGATCGTACAGAACCGTGGTCAGTAGATACGACAACTGTAACATCCTCTTTCGATAATACTTTAAACATTTTAAATAGGGATGAGTGCTGAAACCATGTTTCTGTTAACGACCTGAATGCAGATACATCCGGAGCAAGCTGTTTTAGAACCTCAGAATCGGATCTGCTATGAACCAAGGTATCTACAAAATTGTAAATAATGGTAGTCAAAGGTGATTGGGTATAATTGGAAATTTTATCAACGATTCTATTACCCTCTTCCGGCTGAATAATTTTCTCATATTTAACCTGATCAGACAATTGATACCTGTTTAAATATTTTTTTAAAAGTTCCTCTTCGTGTCTATTCAAAGATGTTTCATCCTGTCCCATTTCCCATAAGTCAGGATATCGCCGCTGGATTTCAAGGGGATAGAGGCCAGAATAGATTGAGTTACGGGAAAACGGAGTGGCCGTAGGCAGTATAGAATAATAGAAATCTGTTTCAATGGTATAATAGTCATCCAGTTTCTTCTGAAACAACAACCATTGATCATAACGCATGCAATCGATTAGAAAAAAAACAACCGTCTCTTTCTTTTCCAGATAGGGAAACACTTTCTCTTTTAATAATTCAGGACTTAAAAGAGGCCTGTCTTTTTCACTTCGTTTCACCCAGTTCAGATACTCCAGATTTATAAACTTACCAAATGCCTGATTCGCTTGTTGAAATTGATCCTGCAGAACCTGCCGAAGAGCCGCGTCTCCCGATTCAAGATTGAGGTCCCAGTGTGTAAGCATCTTGTAGATCTCTATCCACTCTTTCCAGTGGGTTCCCTCACTGAATTTAGCAGATAAATCATTGAAACTTTTCAGATAAGATTGAGCCACTTTTTCATGCTGAATTCGTCTTTTGTCCAATATCCTTTTGATCGTTAGGAGAATCTGATTTGGATTTACAGGTTTGATCAGATAATCAGAGATCTTATTGCCAATCGCATCCTCCATGATCGACTCTTCTTCACTTTTTGTAATCATCACAACAGGTAGAGAAGGCCGAATGACCTGAATCTCTTCAAGTGTAGCCAAACCATCCATTCCGGGCATCTGTTCGTCCAGAAAGACGATGTCAAATGAGCGAGATTTGATCAATGATATGGCATCACCCCCGTTCGTAACAGGCGTTATTTCAAATCCTTTCCCTTCAAGAAAGATGATATGAGATTTTAGCTGATCAATTTCATCATCAGCCCAAAGTATTCGATTCGACATAGTCTTAAACTAAAATAGATAATCTGGCACACCGTTTGACACTCTTTATTTGAATCGGTTTACTTCCCTTTTTCAATCATAAAACTCAGTTTCAGGTGTGGTTATAATGAGTTCTTCTCACGGATCGGGCAACAACAAAAATCCCAAATTCCTTAACTTTAAAATAGGGAAAGCAATTCGCTTTAAAAAAAGACGATTAAGCTTATCAGAATTAACTTACTGTTTAATTTATTTAATAATGTGAATTGAATTTTAATTTTTATTCTTTCAGTTTGATATATGGTAAAATCTGCCCAAGCTTTTTTTCCCCGATTCCCTTGATTTCGAGAAGTTGTTCGGATGATGTAAAAGGACCGTTTTCTTCTCTCCATTCAATGATTCTGTTTGCATAAGCCGGGCCAATTCCAGGCAATTTCTGTAATTCTACTGCCGACGCCTTATTGATGTTAATGGTGTCCGAAACCACAGTTCCTTGCGGTTCACTTGCTACTACACTTGTGTTACTTTCCGTATCACCGAATATTTCAAACGTATCATGGGGATCTTCTTTGGATGGCGATGTTGGCGAATATCTATCCAAAATACTTTCGTGCTCATAAATTATAGCCCTGCTTCTTTCCTCAAATACCCTTTCCAATTTCCGGTATTCTTCAGAATCATAATTTGTTGTCGGATTTTTTTTGGAAGAATAACCGGTTGTCAATAGCAAGAGCATCATTAAGACAGTTATCATTGTCCTTTCACTTCTTGAAATTTCAAGTGCTTCCAGAATAAAATAAATTTTTCGCCTCATATTGGCCTATGTATTTGATTCATAATTTAACCTGAGTTCGGTATAAGGATGTTGATAAATGATTGAATACGTCATATTGAGCGCAATCCCGACGGCGTTTTTCCGGCGGGATGAAGTCGAAATATAAGTTTTCGTTATTCGTACATCGTTGTTAGAAAACTTCTTTATATTTATGAACCGATTTTACCGGATTCCTTACAATATTAAGTTTGATATGCAATCAAAAAAATTTGAGACATCTGATTTCAGTTTTAACTGGTACCAAACCGGACTTGAAAAAGGCAAACCCCTTTTGATATTACATGGTTGGGGCAGCAGTTCCGAAGTAATGTCGCCAATTGCACAAAAATTGAAAGATCTTCGAACTTCTTACATGATTGACCTTCCCGGTTTTGGATTATCCCCCGAACCTCCCTCTGCCTGGAGTGTGGATGATTACATGAAAGCAGTCAAAATGTTTATCCTAAAGCAGTTTCCGGATCCCAATGTGAAAATTGACCTTTTGGTTCATTCATTCGGCGCCAGAATTGCCATCAAAATGCTTACTGACAAAGAGTTATCAAATCGGCTGGATAAGATTGTTTTTACCGGTGCTGCAGGCCTGAAACCGAAACGGAAAGCAGGATACTATTTCAAAAAATACAGTGCCAAATTTTTGAAGTTTCCTTTTCAACTACTACCGGAGTCTTTAAAAAATCGTGGATTAAACCGATTGAGGCGATCAAAGATTTGGAAAAAATTAGGATCTTCAGATTATCAGCAACTTTCCGGGGTAATGAGAGAATCTTTTGTGAAAACTGTGACTGAATTCATGGATTCATATATCCCTCAAATTGAACATGAAGTACTCTTAATTTGGGGTGAGGATGATCAAGCCACTCCACTTGATCAGGCAAAAAGATTGGATAACGCACTCAGTGAGAGTGCATTGATTGTGATTAAAGGGGCCGGCCATTATGCTTTTCTGGATCAGCCGGTTCAATTCATTTCAATTCTCAGATCCTATCTCGAGTCTCCATCGTAACTGACATCGTCATAAGATCCGGATAAATCTATTGAGATTATTTTTTCTTCTTGCCCTTACGTTCGCTTTTTGATTTTCGTTTGTTATTACTCAGTGCTATATCCTCTTCATCCTTTTTTTTATTTCCCGTCTGTTTGTTGATGAGTGCCTGTTGCCCAATCGACAGGACATTGTACACGAGGTAATAGAGACTCAATCCGGATGCGTAATTGTTAAAGACAAATAGAAGAACAAATGGAATAATGTACATGAAAACCTTCATGTTAGGGCCGCTGCTTGGAGCTGACCCGGCACTCATCCCTCCTGATACTTTAGACTGGAAGAACATAGCAACAGACATCAATAATACAAATCCTGCCAGTTGATCACCCAGTACCGGTATGGTAAATGGCAACGAGAGAATATAGTCCGGTGCAGACAGATCCGATGCCCATAAAAATGACTGTTGTCTGATAATCATCGAATTCTGGAAAAAGAAAAAGAGCGTAATCAGAATCGGAAATTGTAATAACATTGGTAAACATCCACCGAGAGGGTTCACCTTCATTTTTTTATAGAGGGCAATGGTCTCCTTCTGCTGTTTCTGTGGATCATCCTTATATTTCTCCTGTATCTCTTTCATATGTGGCTGCAACTCTTTCATCGCTGCCATACTCTTGAAACTCTTTTGAGTGAGTGGATAGAGAACCAATTTAATGATGATACCAAAAAGGATGATTAACACACCATAGTTTGAAATAAACAGGCTGCCAAAAGTAAAAAATGGAATAACCAGATAACGTACAAGAGGATCCGCAAACCAACGAATCAACGCATAACCAATTTCGATTACATCATAGGCAGTCTCATCATACTCTCTCAAATCGTAATATCGCAGTGGACCTGCGTACAATTCATACGTAAGTGTAGGATGCAGATTAAAATTGGATTGAACGAATGCCTGATAATGGTGTATTGTTTCAGGCAATCCCGGTTCACCGGTAATCTCACCCATCAAAGTAGCTGCATTCGAATGTGTTACCGGCTTAATATACTGTCCAAAAAACCGGGTTTTGGTCATCACCCAGTTGATGGTACCATTAAATCGCTGCTCACCTTCCCCCTGTTCAGTCAGCTTCAACTTCTCTGTACCACCTCCCAGATATACATAAGCTTCCGTATTCAATGCATCCTGAGCGAAATCGTGTTCTGTCAGATTCAATGCAGATCTCCAGCCAAAATCTACATTTGTACCACTGATTAATGGTTCCATTCCAATCATCTGAATACTCAGGTCGTAAGAATATTGTCCGGCATAAAATGTATATGTATAGATAATCTCAGAGCCTTGTTGCAAATTCAGACGATAACTGAGTGAGACATTTTCATCCTCTGTCAATTCAACATCTTCCGGCTCGAATAGGGGTTCAAAAACCAGTTCATTGGTCTCAATATTGTAGTTCTGACTTGATAAAAACCCAAGTGAATACGCAGATCTCGAAGAGTCTCGAATCATCTGTACCGGAGTTTGATCCCAGTTATAGTGATCATGGAGTAAATGTTTAACCGGCCCGGCACCTACATTGGAGAGTATCATCTCATACAGTGGTGTCGAAATTCGAGTCAACACGGTATCCTGATAGCTGGCTTCAGCGAATGAACCCATCGCACGAACAGGTTCAGATGGTTCTTTAACTGAATCTACACCACCTGTAAAATTTTCTTCTCTAATTTCAGGCTCACTATCAGAATCATCCAACTCCATAGTTTCCCTTTCAAGAGCATCAACCCTGGCCAAACTGTCCTGAATCGCTCTTTCCATCTGACGCTGTTCCAATTCCTCCTGATTGGGCATGGTAAACCACGCCCATCCAATTGTGAGGACAAAAATAAGCATTAGGCCGATTACGGTATTTTTATCCAAATTATTTACTCAGTTTAGTTTCACTGTTCATATTTTGCTCTGTGTTCGTTGGATACACGGTTTTAGTACGGTCGAGTTGCATAAATTTTTCTCTTGCTTCTTTTAGAATCGGAATCATCTCATTCTGAACTTGTTCAAATGATAATCCCTCACGATTGGCCATAAAAACTGCGTGCAGTCCAAATGACTCACGGTTGAATAAATCTCTAAAATGATCTTGATTCAACCGATAGGCCTCCCTAAGAATTCGTTTGATTCGATTCCGTTTAACAGCGCTTTTAAATCTCTTTTTTGGAGCTATAAACCCAATATAGCAACCTTCTGCCGGGTCTTGATAAAAACGAAATCGAAATTGGATAGAGTGGTTGTTCAGCACGGTTGATTTTTCAAAAAGGCGTTCGAAATTTCGCCTGCCACGAAGTATTTTTTCCCGAGGCAATGAGTAATCGGTGTTATTTAAGTCAGACCTATTTCGGTCCTTTTTCATCACTCACGGTAAGCTTATGACGACCTTTTGCACGGCGCCGTTTAACCACATTTTGTCCGTCACTGTCATTCATTCTCTTACGGAATCCATGCTTGTTTGCTCTCTTACGTTTACTGGGTTGATATGTACGTTTCATGACCTGCTTGTTTGATAAGTATTCAAAATCCTGTTTTTAGATAGACCCCAAAAATAAGAAGAATATATTTAAAACCGAACCACTTATTTCCATAATGTTCAAACCAAACACACTCAACCGTAAAATATCCTGATTCATCTGTGCTAAAACCATAAAATCAATCGTTACGGTACATAAAACCTGTTTAATATTTTTTGATTCACCTTAATTTTTGTGTCATATATGCATAGATCCGGCCATTTTTTTCTTTTTTGTCGCTATTCTATCTATCGGCACCATTCTTGTTGCCGCTTCACATTCAAGAATATGAACTTCTATTTCAGTCATGTCTCCGGATATGATATGTTGAACACTGATTTATTAAGCTGTAACTTGCCACACTGAATAAAAAACGATTATTAGACACATGTTAGATAAGATTTCAACGATCCTCACTAAGAT
>JBBDJK010000173.1:47952-59066 GCA_040879905.1 Balneolaceae bacterium
AAAAAACGATTATTAGACACATGTTAGATAAGATTTCAACGATCCTCACTAAGATTTTCGGTACAAAAAGCTCCAGAGACCTAAAAAAAATATGGCCGGTAGTAGATGAGATTAAAAGTTTTGAAGAGAGTGTTAAGAAGCTTTCTGACAATGAACTTAAACAGAAGACCGTCGACTTTAAGAAGCTTATTAAGGAAAACACCCGGGATGTAACTGAACAGATAGAAGAGATCAAAGAAAAAATGGACTCTAATGACGAATCGATTACTCTCAATGAAAGAAGAGAATTTTCTGAGCGTCTTGAAAATCTGCAGGAAGAGTGGCTTGTAATTCTTGAAAATACCCTTGAGGAAATATTGCCTGAAGCCTACGCTGTATTAAAGGATACATGTCGCAGATTCATCGGTAAAAAGTGGAAAGTGGCAGGAAGTGAAATCGTATGGGACATGGTACCATACGATGTTCAGCTTGTAGGTGCTATTTCAATGCATAACAGTAGTATTGCCGAGATGAAAACCGGTGAAGGTAAAACGTTGGCAGCGATCTTCCCATCTTATCTGAACGCCCTTGCAGGCAGAGGCGTACACATTGTAACTGTAAATACGTACCTGGCTCGTCGTGATGCCGAATGGAATGAACCGATTTTTAACTTCCATGGACTCACGGTCGACTGTATCGATCGATACGACCCTAATACTGAAGCTCGTCGAAACGCCTATAAGGCAGATATAACCTACGGTACCAATAATGAGTATGGTTTTGATTATTTACGCGACAATATGGTTATAGAGGAGGAACAGCTTGTTCAGGGTAAACATCATTATGCAATCATTGATGAGGTTGATTCCATCCTGATTGATGAAGCCAGAACACCACTGATCATCTCAGGCCCGGTTCCTCAATCAACCGGTCAGCAAAAATATGAGGAGATAAAACCCAGGGTTGAAGCATTGGTACATGCTCAGAAAAAACTGGTAGCATCATTGATTAGTGAAGCTGAAAAATATTATGAAGAAGGAAATGAAGAACAGGCCGGATTAGCTCTATACAGGGCAGAAAGGGGTTATCCCAAAAATGGTAAATTCCGAAAAATGATGCAGGAAGCCCATTATCAAAGACTCGTTCAACAAACAGAAAATATCTATCTGGCGGATAATGCTAAGAATATGCCTTTTGTTGATGAACACCTCTTCTATGCAGTGGATATGAAACAAAAATCGATTGAAATGACCGATAAAGGTCGTGATTTCATCACAAAAGACGAAGAGGGTGATCAATTCTTTGTCATACCCGATTTAGGAACTGAAACTTCTGAAATCGAAGAATCTATTGAAATCCTTCGAAAAGAGAAGATCGATGAAATTGAATCGAACAGTGAATTTTCTGATGAGTACAAAAAGAAAAAGATTGATGAAATCAAAGAGGAACTCAATCAAGAGAGAGAAAAACGGTTCAATGAACTCCATCGATTGTTTGCTGAGAGAGGCGATCGTATTCACACTGTAAACCAACTCTTAAAATCGTATACCCTGTTTGAACGTGAAGAAGAGTATATCGTTCAGGATGGAAAAGTTCAGATTGTAGATGAACATACCGGACGAGTACTCTCCGGAAGGCGATATTCTGATGGTTTACATCAGGCTATTGAAGCGAAAGAGAATGTTAAAGTGGAAGCAGCAACACAAACATACGCCACGATTACCCTTCAGAACTACTTCAGAATGTATCATAAACTTGCGGGTATGACCGGTACGGCAGCAACCGAAGAGGGTGAGTTTAATGAAATTTATAATCTGGATGTTACGGTCATACCAACGAACAGACCCATTATACGGGATGACAAAGAAGATTTTATATTTCGTACCAAAAAGGAAAAATACAAAGCCACGATTGAAAAAATTCAGGAATACCATGAAAAAGGACAGCCAGTGCTGGTTGGTACAACCAGTGTGGATGTTTCGGAAACAGTCAGCCGTATGCTTAAAAGAGCAAAAATTCCACACAATGTGCTGAATGCGAAACAACATGCCAGTGAAAGTGAAATTGTAGCGCAAGCCGGTCAACCGGGTGCTGTAACTGTTGCCACCAACATGGCGGGGCGGGGTACAGACATCAAGTTGAATGAAAAAGTAAAAGAGACCGGCGGCCTGGCTATTCTCGGTACGGAACGACACGAATCCCGCCGAATTGACCTTCAGCTTCGCGGGCGAGCCGGCCGGCAGGGTGATCCGGGTGAAACTCAGTTTTTTGTTTCCCTTGAAGATGATTTGATGACCCTGTTCGGGGGTACCGACAGAATCGCCAATATCATGGATAAATTGAATTTTGACGAAGGAGAAGTGATTCAACACCCATGGGTCACCAAATCACTTGAACGCGCTCAAAAGAAGGTTGAACAAAATAATTTCAGTATCCGTAAACGGCAACTTGAATTTGATGACGTACTGAATAATCAGCGTAATGTAGTCTACTCCCGTAGAAAACACGCCTTGATGGGTGATCAGCTTCAAAGTGATATTTTTGATATGCTGGAAGACCTGGTCGAATCGATCGTATACGAACATTTTCCGAATGGAGAGTTTGAAAAACTGAGAGACGAGATGCTACGTTTATTGGCTGTAGAAGTTGAAATCGACCTGGATAAATGGGCTCTCATGGGTGAAGATGGATTAGTCGACCATATTATTGAAAGAGCTTATCAAGTCTACAGGAAGAAAGAAAAACTTGTTGCGGAACCACTTTATAGAATCATTCAACAGATTCAGGCTTCTGACGCTGAGAAAAAACCGAGTAAAATTCAGGTTATCTTCTCAGATGGCATTCGACGTATGCGGATTGTCGTTGATGTAGAAAAAGCAGCCAAAAATGAGGGCCGTGAAGTTGCCCGCGCACTCGAAAGAACAGGAATTCTCTCCACGATAGATAACAAATGGATGGAGCATCTGCGCGAACTGGATACGGTCAAGGAAGGTATAGGTCTCCGCTCCTATGCACAGAAAGATCCCTTACTTGAGTATAAAAGAGAAGCTTTTGAGATGTTTAAGGTGTTGATTGATGAGATCAATAAGGAAGCTATTTCACTTATATGGAAGGCCATACCTGAAATGTCCGGAGATCCGAATAAAGTGAAACAGGCACAACGAGAAAGGGGCAAGTTTGATATAGATAAAGCCCGTACTCAACATGCCGATTCAACAAATATGGGTTTTAATGGCGGAAAACAAGCCGGCGATGGTAATAGTAATACAAGACCCCAGGCGCCGGGCGAAAAACGACAACCGGTTACCGTTGAAGATGAACCGGGTAGAAATGATTTCGTAAAAGTTCAAAATTTGGGTACAAATCAGGTAAAAGAAGTGAAGTGGAAACATGCCAAAAAAATGGTTGAAGAAGATGGCTGGATTTTAGTAGAAAAATAGAACGTATTTTACAATTTTGATAATCCGGTCCTTTTGAAGTAATTTCATCTTAACATCTACCGACAACATGGATAAAACAATCTTCAATTCGCTCCGCTGGAAGAGATCCTGGATACTGATCCTTCTTACTGCATTTATTGCAGTTTGGTTTCTGTTTTTTGATACGTACAGTCTGATGACAAAAATAAAACTTGATCATCAGAAAAAAGATCTGATTGAACGAACAGAAGATTATCAGCTTCGAATTGCTGAACTGGAAGCTAAAATCGATGCCCTCGAAAACAATCCTGATCTGCTTGAAAAAATTGCCCGGGAAGATTACGGCATGAGAAAACCTGATGAGACGGTATACATCATAAAACGTGCAGACTGATTCTCTTCATTGTTCGTTTGTGCTGTAAGCGTTCTTTATTTAACACCATATTCGATAGATGATGATTTCTGCAGGAGTTAATTTATCCATAAAAAAGCGTTCGTTATTTTTCTTTCATTCCGAAATTGGCAGAAAATTAACTCCTTTGCATAACCTTTAGCATGCATAGAGTCACTGCCAGACATAGCATAAAATGTTTTTTCATTCTATCTATCTTTCTATGGTTGTTGAATGAACATGATCTTTATGCTCAAGTCGTATCTGATACCCTGCAAACAACTGAATCAGATACCATCCCCCCGGTTGAAGACGAATTTATTCAGCAGCAAAGGCCAGAGATGAATTTTGAAGGTGGCTCGAATATCTCCGGACAGACTCCACAATCCAGACTGGCAGACAGACAAACCGCACAGGACGCTGTTAATTTTCAAGCTCGCGATTCACTTACTTTTAATTTTAAGGGTCAACGAATCGCCAATTTATTCGGTTCAAGCAGTGTAAGCCATAGCAGTGGTGAACTCTCATCAGGTACCATAGAGCTCGATCTTAATATGAGCCAGGTACATGCTTTTTCTACCACACCAGACGATACACTATCCTTTCCCGTCCTAAAACAAGAGAACACCGATCTGCGAAGCAGACGGATTCTGTTTAACTATGAAACCGAAAAAGGAAAGTTTGAAGTCGCAGAAATTCAAGTTGATGATGGTTATCTGATTGGAACACAAGTAAAAAATGTATCCAGAACAGAAGTTTTTGTGGAAGACGGAATCTATTCAACATGCCCACCCGATCATATGTACTACTATATCAAAGCCCAAAAAATGAAAGTGGTAGATGAAGAAGAGATCTTCTTTACAAATGCCAGACTCTATATTCTGGATATTCCTTATCCCCTCCTCTTCCCTTTTGGTTATGTGCCCGCCGGTATTGACCAACGGCGTTCCGGACTTCTCGAGCCTACCTACGTCTTCCAGAACACATCTGCACGAGGACTCGGCTTGCAAAATTTGGGCTGGTTTCAATATATCAACGACTATCTGACCGCTCAGGCATCTTTTGATATTTTTACATCCGGAACATTTTTTAGTGAATCACGCATTCAATACAGTAAAACCGGTAATTATAATGGGAATATTACTCTGGGATACTCAAGTGAAAGAGGCCTGGAACCCACTGACCCTGATTTTACTCAAACCAAAACACGCAGGATTGCCATTACACATAATCAGCAACTGACACCTTTTTCCAATATTTCAGCTAATATTAATTTGAGAAGTGCCGACTATTTTCGACGAAACTCATTCAATATCGACGATCGTGCTGAAACCAGTAGTACATCCAGGGCATCATATCGTTTTAGTCACCCTGAAGGGACCTATAACTTTAGTGTCACGTCCAATTTGAATCAACAATTCAGTACAAATGTGACCCGGTTAACCGGTCCGGAAATGAACTTCTCACTCAGGCAATTTTCCCCTTTCAAATCCAATCGCCCCGGATTATCGGACGAAAAATGGTATGAACGTATTTCCGTTACATATCGAAATAACTTCCGATCTGAATATAATTTTACGCCAATTGACAGAGATTCAGCGGATGTTAATTGGTTTCAGGCACTATTAGATCCTTCCTTACACAGAGAAGCAACCGGAGATGACAGACATATTTCTTACGGTTTTGTACAAAGAGCGGATATGAGTGCATCTCAAATTATACCAAGTCAATTTATAAATATGAGTGCCAACTTAAACTTCAATGAATACTGGTATCCCTCTTCCATCAGGAGAGAATTAAATGAAGAGGAGAACCGACTTGAAACAGTTCAGAAGCCCGGTTTTATAACGGCGAGAGATTTTTCATCTTCACTAAATTTTTCAACTACCTTTTATGGAATTTCACAAATTAAAATCGGGAATTTTGAAGGATTAAGACATACCATCAGGCCTAATATCAGTTTCGGATACAGTCCCGATTTTTCCGATGAAAAGTGGGGGTATTTCAGAGAAGTTGAAAGTGATACACTGGGTAATACACAAACCTATTCCATTTTCCAGAACGAACTCTTTGGAGGCCCTTCGGCAGGTGAACAGCAGACAGTTTCTTTTGGCATTACCAATATTTTCGAAACAAAAAGAGTACGCCGCGACTCAACCGGTGAAGTTACATCCAACAATTTAAGGATTATCGACAACCTGTCTGCGACATCAAATTATAACTTTGCGGCCGACAGTCTGAATTTCGGACGTGTGAATATCTCCCTCTCATCCAGAGTTGTGGATGGTCTGCGGTTTTCTGCCGGAGCCTCTTATTCCGTCTATGCACGAAATGAGAATGGCACCGAGATTAATACATTTATTTGGGAAGATTCAAATAAATACCTTCAACCTATCAGTTATAATTTAAGCCTGTCAACAACTATACGCAGCGGTGGCGAATCCGGGAGCAGAACCAGGATTTCCACTCCTGCCTACAGGCCGTATGATCCTTATGATCAAGCCTTTTTTGGGCCGGTAGATCGACGTTTTAATATTGATCCTATTCAGGATTACTCTTCAACATTTCAAATGGGACTCGATTTCAGTTATCGATGGACATATCAGTTCGGACGTGACGCAAGAAAATCTGCTGTTTTAAATGCAAATAATATTCGATTCAATCTGACACCTAAATGGAGCGTTAGTACCAGGATTGGTTATGATTTTATCGAAAAAGAGTTAACACCCTCACAGTTCAGCCTCCGCAGATCGATGATTTGTTGGGATTTATCATTTCAGTTTAACCCATTCGGAGAGTTTCAATACTATACATTCCGTTTGTCGCTCACGGGTGGACAAATACAGAGTCTGTTTCAAAAACTTCCTTTACTCAACAATTTGGAGAGAAGTTCATCACCAACCGGTCGAAGGCCACCGGCTTTCTGATAAGAATTCATTTCATATACGTAAATTCATCAAATTGGCTTTATAAATTATAATCGAATAGATCAATATTTCATGAAGGACGGAGCACGTTTTTTCGCTTATTCAACTTGGGCTGTGATGATCTCATTGGGGATCATCATTTTTACTCATCCCTTTTTTCAGTTTATGTCTGAATCCAATACCACTCTCTATCTTATTCTTCTTGGATTCGGATTCTTATACTTTAATCTTACATTTATTGTGGTGAAACGATATATAAAAAAGGTCCCGGTTCCCACAAATATCCACATCTTACTCTCCTTTCTCGTTTTCATTCCTCCTACAGGATGGATAGTTATGATGAACAGACCTTTTACTCAAATTGAACTACTGCTTTTTTTGATACTTATACTCTCGTCTGTCTCTGGAACAATAATCGGCAATAAAGCGGGTATCAAGGCAAGATATGAGTACATACAAAAACTAAAAAAACATCAAAAAAAACGTTAAAATCTACTATTGATTTTTAAGTCAGATCATACTGTAATCAATTCACTGAATTAATCAATAACCGCTTTCCGATAACCTCTTCAAGTAACGCATTTTTTCTCAGTGCTCCCCAGATTTCAAGCTGCGGATCTGACTCAGTTCTAATCTGAATTGTAATGGTTCTTTTTCCATCTATAAGCTCCATAGCACGTACATTTTGATAGTGACTGCGATCCAATCCATCAGCTACACGCAGGATAGATGATAATTTCTTAACCCGGTCTTTGTCAGATTTCTTAAGCTGCATATATTGCTTGTGGCGCGATTTTGGTGTAGATCGACGATGGTATCTTGCCACATGGGCCATCACTTCAATCTCATTTTCTTCAAATCCTTTCAAATCAGCATTTCGAATAATATATAGAGCGTGTTTATGATGCTTTCTATGTGAGATGTGATATCCGATATCGTGCATAAAAGCTGCGTACTCTAAAAGTTCACGGTCCGCATCATTCAATTTTAAATCACCCCGTAAGTGATCAAATAATTGTAATGATAGTTTAGATACATGTCTTGAATGTTGCTCATGCCAGTCACATTTATGAACTAATTCCATTACACTTCTTTTACGCGGATTTTCAACTATATCGATCTTCTTCAGATCTTTTAGTTCTTGATGAATGTACCTCAATATAATTCCCTCCCTAAGGGCCTGGGCAGAGATTTTTACCTTTTTAATACCAAATGTTTTAAGTATGAAGTGGACAAGAACCAATCCGGCCGGTAACAGATCAATTCTTTTTTCATCCAGTCCTTTGATTTCAGATCGTTCGTTATGATTCATTCCGATTACATCCTCATAAAAATTGAAGAACTGTTTTGATGTAAATCGCAATTCATTAACCGTGAGGTTGGGTGACTTACTTAGTCTATATGAGATCATCAATGCAATATTCTCCATGGTACCTGATGAGCCAATCAGAAGAGACCCCCGATGAGTCGCAAAGGACTGAGCTACATCCGTCAGATGTTCTTTGTAATAAGCCTCTAAAGAACGAATCTCATCCGCTGAGACCGGATCATTCTTTATAAATTGAGAAGTCATACGTGCCACTCCCAGCTTTTTACTTGTCAGGTGGTAAAATCGCTTCTTATCTGCAAGGATGAACTCGACACTTCCACCCCCTATATCCATAATCAGAGAGGGTGTTTTAGGGATCTGGACACCATGCTGAACCGCTAAACCAATTAACTCAGCCTCCAATCGGCCTGGGATGGCAATAATTTTGACATCTAACTCATCGATTGCTCTTTGAATTAATTCCCCTCCGTTCTCCGCCTCCCGAATCGCACTTGTTGCAAAAGCCAAAATTCGTTCAGCAGCCTGATGTTCACACAATGTTTTAATTTTCTTGAGTGCATCCATAGCTCGATTCATGGCCGCATCGGATAAACGATTATTAAAGCCTTTCTCGGCCAATAAAACCATCTCTTTTAGTTTATCTATCGTATAGAAGCTTCCATCAGGGTAAATGTCAACGATTACAGCATGGAAAGAGTTAGTCCCAAGATCAATAGCGGCGACTCTTTTAATCGGTTTATGAAGCTGACTTGATTCCATTTTAGAAAGGAGTAGTGGATTACATTCAATAATGTTCTAATTCAACTCAATTATTACACATCCCAAATAGTGATAATAAAGAATGTGAATGCCAATTTCTTAACCATTTTATCTATGGTTACATTTAATTTATGAAGTTACATAATTCCTTTACTATTTTTCTCAAATGGATTTTCAAAATAAATCGAAGCTCTTCAAACCTGTACCATGGTGTATTAATGGCCATGTTCACACCGTGTTGTGTTCGCTCTTATTTTCAACGCCGGATTTAAAACCAAACCGGGTTATGATCGATACACCTGATGACGATTTTCTTGAATTGGATCTGCTTGAAAAACAGAATTCAAAACCTGTCGTTATTTTATTCCACGGATTGGAGGGAAACACAAAGCGATACTACATGACAAGATTAGCCCGGGAAATATCCATTCGGGGATATACGGTTGCCATGGTTAATTTTCGTGGTTGTGGAGATAAATTAAATCGACAGCGCAGATTTTATCATTCAGGTGAAACAAGTGATATCGATACAATCATAAATTGGATAAGCTCTCAATATCCAAATAAACCTATCTACTCAGCAGGATTTTCTTTGGGGGCAAGTGTATTGTTTAACTATCTGAAAGAGAATGGCAAACACCAACCCATTGAAAAGATGGTAGCTATTTCAACACCTTTCGAATTAAAAAAAGGGAGTCAAAATTTAGACAAGGGGTTTAACAAAGTATACTCCGTTCGATTTATTAAAATGCTTGTTGAAAAACTGGAAAAGAAAAGGAAGTATTATCCGGACCTTCCAAATTTTACCGGAAAAACGTTATATGATTTTGATAATCAGGTTACTGCTCCTTTACACGGATTTAGAGATGCAGATGATTATTATGATCGCTGTTCCAGTTACTACTTTATGGATAAGATTGCCACAAACTCTTTGATTATTCATAGCAAAGAAGATCCTTTGACGCCATTTCAATGGACACCCGTAAAAGAGATTCAGAACAATCCCAAACTCATTCCCTGTTTCACAGAAAAAGGCGGACATGTTGGATTTTGGGGTAAGCCGGAAGGATGGCTCAACAAAACCATTGCCGATTATTTCGATGCCTACGAATCCAATGGAAGAGGATAAGTTTCAATCAAAAGAGTTAACTTCCACCCTGAGTGCTGAATATTGAATATTGATTAAATTATTTTAAATCATGGTAGTAATCATCGGATCCGGCCCCATTGGCCTGGCTGTGTCAATTGAGTTACAAAAAAGAGACATCCCTTCAGTTATTATCGAGAGAGGTACTCTTGTAAATTCAATTTTTCACTATCCCATTAATATGACGTTTTTCTCTACATCAGAAAAACTGGAGATCGGAAATATCCCTTTCATATCACATGGGCCTAAACCCACTCGACACGAAGCACTGGAATACTACAGGCGTGCTGCAGAACACTATCATCTGAACATTCGATTATATGAAGATGTTCATGAAGTAAATGGGAAAGATGGCGCCTTTGAAATAAGAACGGATAAGAGTGTATACAAAGCCGAAAAAGTGGTCCTCGCAACCGGTTTTTATGGTCAGGAGAATCGTTTAAACATACCCGGTGAAGATCTTCCAAAGGTTACTCATTACTATGATGAACCCCATCGATATGCATGGCAAAATGTATTAATTGTAGGAGGTGGTAATTCTGCGGCCGATGCAGCATTGGAAACCTGGAGATGTAACGCGAATGTAACTCTTGTTGTTAAATACCCAACCCTAAAACCATCCATTAAATATTGGGTAAAACCGGATATTGAGAATAGGATCAAAGAAGGATCAATCCAAGCCTATTTTGAGTCAGAACTATCAGAAATTCGTGAATCTGAAGTGGACATTAAGACACCTGATGGACATCATACCATTCAAAATGATTTTGTATTGGCTATGACCGGATATCATCCCCATTTCGAACTAATGGAAAAAATGGGTATTGATCTCTCCAAAGACAGGGTTAAAATGCCTGTTTATGATCAGGATACATTAGAGACAAATAGAGAAGGACTTTATGTTGCCGGTGTGGTTTGTGGAGGTATGGACACCAGTCGTTTATTTATTGAAAATACACGTGTTCATGCAGAACAGATTGCTAAGCATATAGAAATGAATCGTTCAAAAAAATAAAAAAAGGGCAAGCTACCCATATCACGCCGCTACGACCTGCTACCGCTGCTGCCTTCCGACTCTGACGGAATTCACAAGGAGCTGGCTGTATGGAACTTGCCCCGAATACCAAAGATAAGGCCTTTCAATACAAAACTAAACAAAAAA
>JBBDJK010000174.1:0-10154 GCA_040879905.1 Balneolaceae bacterium
AGTTCCTACCCAAAACGTGATGAGTTTACATTCAATAGTTTTCAATCCAACTTTGTGCTTCGTTGGGAGTATAGCCCGGGTTCAACAATCTTTCTGGTATGGTCACATGGCAGAGATGTTGCGGATCAAATCAATCCAATTTCACCATTCGGATCTTCTCCATACAATCGGCCGATTGGAACACAAATAGGTGATACATTCGATGTTCTTCCAAACAATTCAATATTGCTTAAAATCAACTATACATTTTTGTATTAGCCGTTGCGAATCAGTAGAGTCGCGATCTGATTAAGGAGATTAAGGCGGTGCTATCTTTGAAGAATTTCGCTGTGGCCGGGTCTTCGTATATCATACCGGTGCATAAACTTACTATGCTGCCAGGGGTTTTCTGGGATCGCTAAGGGTTTGA
This sequence comes from Balneolaceae bacterium, assembly GCA_040879905.1. Classification (GTDB taxonomy): domain Bacteria; phylum Bacteroidota; class Rhodothermia; order Balneolales; family Balneolaceae; genus Rhodohalobacter. The sequence continues at coordinate 410 of JBBDJK010000174.1, forward strand.
ACACTGTACAGGCAGTAAAATTCACCTGTGTAGTCCAAGCGCGAAACAAAAAGGGGGTCTTTAAAGGGGAGAATTGTTCATTTTGAGCGATATTATTCTAAAGAACCAAGTGTGGAAAATGAAAATTGTGAAGATAGTATAAAATATGGCTTTCAATGGATAAAAATGATTCGTATTTTTGGTGTCTGTGAAAAAAAAAATGATCCACCAGCGAAAATCCATATACCGGACGAACGCCGGGTTCAAGTCCGAAAGGGAGGAGAACTAACTTGAATACCAGGGTACGTCATATAACAAACTTTATACATCAGTGGGCTCCACCCGGTATAAAGATGGATTATGACAATGTAGGCCTGCTCCTTGGAGACCCTTCTACCCCTGTAACGAAAATACTTGTCTGTCTGGATGTAACAGAAGCGATTGTCAGTGAGGCCATTGATAAGAAATGCGAATTGATCGTTTCACACCATCCACTCATTTTTCAGAAAGTGTCGAGTATTAATCCGACCAATGGACAGGGACGAATCATTTACAAAATGATTCAACACAACATCGCACTCCTTTCTGCACACACAAATCTGGATGCCGCACTTGATGGGGTCTCTTTTGTACTTGCCAACAATCTGGGATTGGATGATCTGCAGTTTTTAGAAAAAACCTACTCCATCAGCAGAAAAATATCACTTACATCTGATTACGAAGATACAGAAGCTGTATTAAAGCTGTTAAACTACTATTCGGCAGAAGAGGCTCATTTTCATGAAGTTGATGGCCGAATTGGAGGGCAAAAAAACTTTGAAGCGGTCATCGATCAGCATAATGTAGCTCAGTTAAGAGCAGCCCTTCAAAAAGAAGGGTTATTGAAAAAAGGAAGTTTTCAAGTCATTGAGATGTCAACGCCCACAGACAACTTCGGTATGGGTGTATTGGGGTTTTACCCGGATGATGGAATTGCTACAGAAGAATTTCTGCATCTGGTAAGCCGTGCATTAGAAGTACCTTCCTTACGCTATTCAGGCAGTGCTGAGCGAATTAAAAAAGTAGCGGTTTGTGGTGGCGCAGGTACATTTCTGAAAGATGCAGCCATCAGAGCCGGTGCAGATGCATTTGTAACCGCCGATATTAAATACCACGAATTTTTTACAGAGAATAAGAATTTTCTACTTGTAGATGCAGGTCACTATGAGAGTGAATTTCCGGTAGTTGAAGCCATACGGAAAGAACTTTCTGAAGCTTTTGAACAGGTAACGGTTCTGTCTACAAAGAATGTGACAAATCCGATGAAAGTGTATGTATCTGATTTTGAAAAATAAAATAATCAATTACTATTAAATAATAGCCATGCAAGAGGTCCTTCAACAACTCGCTAATCTACAGTATATCGATAGCCGAATCGATGAAATTCGTCAACTCAGGGGGGATCTCCCCGAAGAAGTACTCGATATTGAAACCAATATTAATCGGATTGAAGCAAAAATTCGTCAACTCGAAGAGGAGCAAACAAATCTCACAAATGAGAAAAATAAGCTCGAACTGGACATTGAAGCTTCATTGGATAAGACCAAGAAGTACGAAGAACAACAGCTAACCGTCAGAAATAACAGAGAGTACGATGCTTTAACAAAAGAGATCGAATCTCAAAAACATTTTGTTGAAGAGTCGATTAAACGAATTGAAGAGATCGACAAACGACAGGAGGAGGTTGCGGCTGATCTCGAAGTAAACCAAGAGAAACTGGCAGAGACGCAAGAGAATCATAAAGAGAAAAAGACAAATCTGGATAAAGTGGTTAAGAGTACTCAGACAGAAGAAGATAAACTTCTGGAAAAAAGAGAAGCGTTGGAGAAAGATCTGGACAGTCGATTCGTGAGAAGTTATAACAGACTTCGTGATGGTTTGAATAACGGCATTGCTGTTGTGGCGATGGAGAAAGGTGCTGCCCTGGGAATGGCCCTCCCGCCACAAACACAAGTTGAAGTACGCCGAAAGAACAAAGTAATCATTGATGAGCATAGCGGCAGGATCGTTATCGACCCTTCGTTCTTTGTTGAAGCTAAAAAACAGTTGAAAATATAGGCCAGACTTTTGCGTTATATCCTATTACTCAATAACAATATTTGATTAAGAAATTAAAGTTTCCGGGCAATCGCTTCCCGATCATTCGGGGGGAGGAAAGTCCGAACACCAACGAGTACCGTGCTTCCTAACGGGAAGGCTTCATCGGAAACGATGGGGCAGAAAGTGCCACAGAAAACAGACCGCCCCATAAGCTTTCGGGGTAAGGGTGAAAAGGTGGGGTAAGAGCCCACCGTCCCGGCCGGTGACGATCGGGTGCATGGTAAACCTCACGGGGTGCAAGTTCGCGCAGGGTGTGCGCCTCTCGTCGCTATACACCCGGGTAGAATGCTCAGATCTCAATGGCAACATTGAGGCCAGATAAATGATTGCCGTCCCTGCATTTGTGTTGGGAGACAGAATTCGGCTTACAGGAAACTTTTTTTAATTAAGGCTGTTTCATTATCAGAGATAGCCTTTTTTGTGATTGGTTAAAAAAAACAAGATTTTAAATCTTGTAATAATGCAAAATATAAACTCTGCACAAGGGTTAAATACTTACATAATTAAAAACAGATACATATAATTTTATTTAAATGAATAGAGTCAAAAATTTATTAGTCGTAACGATCATCACACTATTTGGTGCAAGTGGCCTGGTTGCTCAAACGCAACAACAAGCACCGCAGATGCCGGATCTACCCACCTCTGCTGAAGTGAGTGATGAAGAAGTTGTTCAAATCGTAAACACAATTGTTGATCTTGAACCAATCCAGATTAAAGCACAAGCACAGATTGTGGAAGCCCTTGAAGCAGAAGACCTGAAGATAGAACGCTTTCAGCAAATGATGATGTCGATGCAAAATCCACAAATGGCAGATCAAGTGAATGTAACTGAGGAAGAGATGGCGAAACTTCAAACTCTACAGCCATTACTGATCGAAATTCAGGGGGAAGCTGATCAAGAAATGGTTGCAGTTATTGAAGATAACGGACTCACAATAGAGCGTTATCGTGGTATTGTGATGGGAGCCCAACAAGATCCCGAATTGATGGCAAGAATTGAAGTACTGCTTGATACGGATGAAGAGGAAGGTTAAACAAACCAACCCAATAAGCACGAATGATTTACCTTTGTAATGAAAGCTTCTGCCTGTGAATGTTCAGGCAGAAGCTTTTTTTTTAAAAACAACGGATAGAAAATTTTATAAATTCACAGAGTAACTGCCCTTTATTTTTCGATCCAATTCCCTTTTTACATCTTTCTCTTTGATATCCTCTCTCTTATCAAACATCTTTTTCCCACGTGCTAAACCGATCAGGATTTTTGCATATCCCCCTTTAAAGTAGAGTTTAAGCGGGATAAGCGTAAATCCTTTCTGATTGATCTGTTTGTCAATTTCACGAATCTCTTTTCTTTTGAGTAAAAGTTTTCGATCCCTTCTCTCTTCATGATTATGATAGGATCCGAATTCATACGGTTTGATATACATATTTTTAAGCCACACTTCTCCCCTGTTCAGGTAAGCGTAAGCTTCGTGTAAGCTGGCTTTACCCGCCCGGATCGATTTAACTTCCGTACCTCGAAGCACAATACCGGCTTCAAACGTTTCATCAATCTTATAATCATGCCTCGCCTTTCGATTCTCTATTTTGGGCGGTGCATTTTTTTTGGATTTTATTTCTGCTTTTTTTGACAAAAGAGACTATTGTGTTTATTCAAAACCAAATTCTCGAAGTCCTTCCATTACTTCAGGGTCCGGTTCACGGTTTGGAAAAGTTTGATAAATGGATAAAATTTGTTCGATCTGTTCCCTGGCCACTATATTATTCGGATTGATTCTGAGCACTTCAGTAAAGTGTAACAACGCATTGTTCATTCGCGTTCTCATTTTAGTCTCATCAAACGTAGTCATACTGTGTAATGCGTAATTCAGATGGGTCTTTTCGAGGAGACGTGCTATTTCAGGGTCGGTACTGTCTCTACCCGATAGCCTTGTCAATGCCGTTTCATATTCATTCATTTCAATGAGCAGGTCAATCTGTTCCTGAAGTGGCAGGGATTCGTCAATTGCATCACTATCACGATCATTATCGGGAGAGCCGCATGCACCCAATAATATTGTGATCAGGACTATAAAAGAGTATTTATTGAGTTTCATATAGTTTTTTTGATGGATGATTAATTTGCGAAAAAAATAGGATTTGGACTGATACAAAGGATAAAAACAGCCATGCTGATCCATCCGAGCCGTCGCCTGCCGGGTGATAGCGGCTGTTCAATAATCACCGGCGGATGTTCAATCCTGATAAAATAGACTATAAAGAAACTCCAAAATACCCAGATCAATGACCCGGCCTGGGTAAATCCTGAACTGAAAAAAAGATAGAGAAATGAACATCCAACCGACAGTATTAAAGCAGGCCAAACCCAGTCCGGTTCTCTGTTAAATCCTTTTCCAAAAAGAAACAGAAGAATCGTGGCCCAAATGATGATCGAAATGTAACCAAATCCGGGAAACCACTCACTGATATTGATATACAAAAAGGGGATCATCTCAATTCCACCCAACGTGGCAATGCCACCATAAGCAACCCTGGCAAGTTTTTTGTGTTTTTCGTAACCGATTAATGAGTAGAGAATGTGTCCGCCGTCCAACTGTCCGATCGGTGTCAAATTCAGGGCGGTGAAAAAGAGTCCGAGCCAACCTGCAAACAGAAATGGGTAATGGTACATTTCGTACATAGGAGGGACGTTATCAAAAAAACTTGCGATAAATGAGTAAAGAAGAGTAGACCCCATTACGATCGTTGCCCCATCGGGTTCAGGTTCCGGCGGGTTCACGGGAAATGTGCCGGTCTCATTGATATGTTGAACGATCTCATCATGGCCGGCAAAGTTTTCGATAAATTCGGGTCCGGGAAGTGTGGCGAACCCATAGAGTAAAATAATCAGGGATACAATAAACCCTGCAATAGGCCCTGAAATACCGATATCAAAAAGTTTCTTCGTATCCCGGATCATCTCTTCGATTTTAATTACAGCCCCCAAAGTCCCAATTCCTATGGGTACGGGTATAAAATAAGGAAGGGTTACTTTTACATTGTGGTAGACAGCTGAAAAATAGTGCCCAAACTCATGTGTCCCCAAAAATGCAAGTAATAATGTCGCAAAAAGAGCGCCTTGCGGCCACATTTCCCAATAGGTGTCCACATTTGCAGACTGCCCGACCCACATGATGCCCACCATCGTCACACAAAGGAATGTCGCAGCAAAAAGCAGGCTGTGTTTGAGTATAACTTTTAATGATGGCCTGTTTTTAGGCATTTGCTCTGCCGTAGATAATAATGGATCGGATTGAAATTCAGGATCAGAATCGGGATAAGACAATGTATCTTGGTTTTAAAATTATGTGATAAGGTGATGGATTTCGTTTTTCTAAATCTTTACTCTTGATATGGGCATTGTCATGCATCTTGCCCCGCCACGCCCCCTGCAAAGTTCATGACCTTCAAAACTGATTGCAATTTTCTCACTATTATCTGCTTTCAAACTTTTGTCCTTAAACTCCTCCACAAATTCGAATTGAGTCATGTGCTTGTATCCATGATCAATCATGGTATCAAACGTTCGCATATTGCGGCCATAACCGATAACAACACCCGGCGCCAAGGCAAAAAGATTGGCACCGTCTGTCCACTGCTCTCTAAACTGACTGATTCTCTCTTCACCGCCACATTTCATGAAAGTAAAAGGATGACCGGTCAATTCTTCCAGGGCAGTTTGTAAAGAGAAACAGGGCCTGCTTTGAACATGAGTACCTCCGGAAAACAGATCCACGACATTATGGGTCTGCTCCATGATGGCGGGAGGAAAAGCAACGCACTCATTTTTATCTATAAATGTAAAAATTGTATCCAAATGCATGGACGAGCGTTTTTTCGGTATATCAACAGCTAATACATGATCCACACCATAATCGTGCAATTTTTCCGCTACACTCATTAAGCCACTGAAAGAGGTGCGTTCACTCATGCCGATCAGTACAATCTTATCATTTGCAATGAGTACATCGCCCCCCTCTATGGATTGATTTTCACCAATGGTGATCACTTTGTTACGGACCTGCTCAAAGAGTGGATGATACTTAACAATGATCCGCATCAAAAGGAACTCTCTGGCTCTTGCAGGTTTGGCTGCACGGGAGAGTATGATAGCATCACCCACCACAGCCGCCAGATCACGGGTAAACAAAAGATTGGGAGCCGGTTGCAGATTAAACAGACCGTCCAATGTGCCCTCCACAATAAATTGCAAGAGTTTATCAGGATCCAATTTAAGGAGCTCTCGTTCAACTGCCTGAATATTTTCATAAGGTAATTCACGGCTCATCATTTCAATAAATTCAGCACGTGCATCTTCAACTTTAAAACAGTCACGAGCTAAATCCAGAATTTCAATAACCATTCCATCTTCCGGCATCGCTGCCCTGAAGACATCCAGCATATCGAAGTGCTCCTGCTGAGCATCGTTTTCAAAGATGATATCATCAAACAGTAACTCTTCTTTAATCCCGGGATTTACTAATGATACCTCTCTGCCGGGAGTATGCACAATAACTGCTTTTAAGAGATCCGTTTCTGATGGAATATTAATTTTCATGGGAAATAAATGTTTAAAAAAAAACGAGTCGAAAGATACAATTTTTGAGAGATCTTTTCGGCCAGAACTTTAATGATCTATCAACGTTCTGCTGCTTGCAAAAATATATATGATGAGACAACCATTTAGAGATTTATCAAAAAAATAGAAACCTGATAAGTTTCAATCCGTAAAAAATATTTTTGACCAATAAGATTGATTGAAATTTTTCTTGTTCAATTAGTTCATTTGATTCAATTATTATTGAACCAAATGAATTTTATGATTAGATTAGGTTATAGAAAAGAACAATCATCATATGTATGAATAAAGAGAAACTAACCTATATCGAAGAGTCCGGAATAACATTTGAACAGATGGGTATGACAAGAATGGCGGGCCGGTTGTTTGGCTATTTGATTGTGAGTGACATGGATGCTGTCTCTTTTAATGATATTAAAGAGGCATTAGATGCGAGTAAAGGGAGTATAAGCGGTACTACAAAACAGTTGATTACGATGGGGCTCATTGAACCCATTACTCTGCCGGGTGACCGGAAAACCTATTTCAGGATTAGTAAAGCACAAGTAGGAACCATATTAAAAGAGAGAATTTATCTGTTCAATAAACTTTCATCATTACTGGATAAAGGAAACAGTTTAAAAGAGAACAAAGATGAAACCGCTGAATGGCTGAAGGAGATGTCAGCTTTTTATAGTTGGATAGTTGGTTCTTTTGATGAAATTCTGAACAGATGGGAAGCAGAAAAGCTGGAGATCATAAAAAGAAAGGAGAAGAAAGATGGAAACAACAAAAAGCAGAAAAAATACACTGTTTAAAAAAGTAGTTTTGAGATTCAAAGAAACAGATGAAAAAATTGAAAACTGGGTTCATCATATAATTGATATGCTCGAAAAGGTATATCAGCTTTAAAGGAGTTAGAATATGAAGCGTGATAGAAAAATATTTTTGAAGCCAATTTTACTACTGTTTTTATTCAATCTTGGATTAAATATGGGCGTTTCTGCACAAAGTGCATCGGAGATTATTGAACGAATGGAAGAGGTTATGCGTGGAGAGTCCAGTTCTGCAGAAATGACGATGACGATCGAACGCCCACGCTATACGAGGGAGGTCAGCATGAAGTCATGGTCTTTAGGTGAAGATTTCTCTCTCATATTAATCACAGAACCGGCAAGAGATCAGGGAACAACATTCTTAAAACGACAAAATGAAATATGGAATTATGTCCCAAATATCGACAGGACAATAAAAATGCCTCCTTCCATGATGGCGCAATCGTGGATGGGGTCAGATTTTACAAATGACGATCTGGTACGGGAAAGTAACACCATTGATGATTATGAGTATAGAATCATCAATGAAGAGGTGTATAATGGACGGACATCATGGGTCCTGGAACTCATTCCAAAACCGGAAACACCCATCGTCTGGGGAAAAGTGTTGATGTGGGTAGATCAAGAGGAGTATATACAATTGAAAGTCGAAAATTATGATCAAAATAATGAGTTGGCAAATACGATTGAATTCTCTGAAGTCGGAGAGATGGGGGGCAGAATATTTCCGGCGAAAATGACTCTTACTCCGGCAGATAAACCCGATCAAAGAACGATTATGATCTATGAGGATCTTCAATTCAATATTGATATTGATGAGTCCTTTTTTACGCAACAAAATATGAGAAGAATCAGATAAATGATCCTTTCATCATGATAAAACAGTTCAAGCATGATAGAATAATATAGAAGTGAAGACCAAATAGATGGTAAATATATAACTGACCAACTGAACCCGAAGATTCATGTATTTAAAATTGGCATGGCGGAATATTTGGCGAAATAAACGCAGAACACTGATCACAATCAGTTCCATTATGTTTGCCGTTGTGTCTGCACTCTTCATAGAGTCGATGGAAAGAGGATCACATAATCAGATGATTGATAATATGACGAGCTTCCATACCGGCCATATTCAAATTCAAGATTATCGATATGATGATGAACCTTCTTTAGATAATTCTTTTGTCTATGATGAATCTCTGATAAACAGGATTCAACAATCAGGGGATCGGATCGCCAATATTGTACCCAGAATTGAAACATTTATGCTGGCTGCGGGAGAAGATCAAACCCGGCCGTCTATGGTGCTCGGAATTGAATTAGAATCCGAAAATCGATTGAATAATTTGGAAAACAGGTTAATCGAGGGGAAATTTTTTTTACCGGGTGATGGATCTGTTGTAATGGGTGAAGGACTCGCAGAGAGATTAAATCTTGCCACGGGCGATTCATTGGTACTCCTGGGGCAGGGTAGATTCAGCATGACCGCTTCCGGAATATACAGGATTAGTGGATTATTGAAGCATCCAATACGAGAGTTTAATAATCAAATAGTCTATATCTCAATTCCGGATGCTCAATGGTTATTGTCAACTGAGAATCGAATTACCAATATATTGATTACACCTGATGAGCTTAAAGTGAATGATTTGATTGCCGACAATTTACGCTCTGAATTTTCTGATGATGAGTTAAGAATTCTCACATGGGAAGAGATGATTCCGGATTTAATTAAAGCTCTCGAATTTGACAGGCTTTCCACAAGGGTATTTATGGGTATACTCTATGTCGTGATTGGATTTGGGATATTTGGTACAATCCTTACAATGACCCTGGAACGTCTTCGTGAATTCGGTATCCTGCTTTCTGTTGGGATGTTTCGGATGAAGCTCGCTTTTGTGGTCTTTATAGAGACTTTTTTTATTAGCATACTGGGAATCGTTACAGGTTTCGGACTAGGTCTTTCCATCCTTACCTATTTTTATTACAACCCAATTGTTTTGACCGGTGATATGGTTGATTTGATGGAAGAGATGGGTTTAGAAGCCATTCTACCGGTTGCCATTGCTCCTGATATATTTATTTGGCAAGGGAGTATCATCTTTATTCTAACGACTCTTATTTGTCTTTATCCTTCGATAAAAATTGCCAGAATGGACATTTTAAAAGCGAAAACGTGAAAGGGTTT
>JBBDJK010000175.1:0-2703 GCA_040879905.1 Balneolaceae bacterium
TAAAAAAGGCTTGTTCTCAGCCAGACAGTTACACAATCTTCGATACATCGATTCGAGATCATCCCTTGACGGAAATTCACCTGCTTCACGGATCATTCGTTCCGACAATGAACCGTTTTGAATCACCTCTTTCAACAAGTAATAGGAATTCGATGTTAGTTTCTCTTCATGATTCACGATCCATTCGAACCAAATCTGTTTGACGGTTCGAGGCTGCTCAAAACCAAGTGCCTTTATATAAAACTCATTTGATACAAGCACTGATCCCCCATCTTTAATCACCTCCTTCCACAAATCTGCCAATGTACCCGTATCAATCACGGACTGCTGTTTAAATCCTGACCATGATTCATTAACGATCTGTTTTAATATCTCAGATATGATTTCAAGTATGGCGATATCCATATCCGGAGACTCCTGAATATCAATAATTCTGATTTCAATGGCACCCCGGTCAAAACGCGCGATGGCACCCCTTGAATTCAAAAAATGCTTGTCCAATATTCCATTTGTATCAAATGGACGGATATCCCTGATGATAGGATCAAAAATATGGGTGTGATACTCTGCCCGTGTATAAACGGCTTCCGGTATAATGGCTCCGGCAATACTTGGAATGGCTTCCTGATTATGACGATACGCTTCAAGCCGTCCATCCTTAAATCCATGATGTTTACCCTCATAATAAGGGCTTGCTGCACTTAATGCGGGGATTAGCGGTAACAACAGGCGAATAGCCGCATGTAATCGCCCGAACTCTTCATCTCCCTGAAAAGGCAGATTGATATGAGTGCTTTGCAAGTTCGACCATCCATGTCCGCGGCAATCAAAAATGCGGTTGTAGAGCTCATAAATTTCATGATATTCATGAGGCCAAAGCCGGGTTTCCGTAAGAGGATCCATCCATGGATGCATTGCAGTCGGCATCAAACAGGCATTTTCCGATTCCAGTTCCCGGTTTACATCCATGATCTGTTTATGAAAATACTCGCCCAGTCCTGCAAGCGAATCAACCGGTTCAAAACATTTTAATTCAACCACATGGTTCACCAGTTCATTAGACCAACTGATCGGTTTTCGCACGATCTCGGAGGTGATCTCTCCTGCTATTTTTGAGAATAAATGATCACAAATCGGTTTCACATTCAGAGAGTCACGATCCACAATCATGTATTCCAATTCAACCCCATAACCTTCAAACAGATGCAGTTTACGCTCCATTTGTCATATTTAAACCATGTTCAATACGTTTTTTTAAGGATCGGATAATACGTCTGTAGAGTTCATCCTTCAAAATCTGATCCTCCACGCCTGCATCAATATTAGGATTGTCGTTCACCTCAACCACATACGCTTTACCCCCACTTAGCTTTATATCAACACCATACAGTCCGTTTCCAATCAACTGAGTAACTTTTAATGCGGCCTCTTTGATCGATTCAGGTACTAACGGAACCGGAATGGATTCAAATTTCCCTTCGATATCTTCCTTTTTCCCATCCCAGTTGTAAATCTGCCAGTGACCATCTGCCATAAAGTATTTACAGGCATAGAGTATTTCTCTATCCAATACGCCAATCCGCCAGTCAAAATCTGTAGGCATAAACTCCTGAGCAATAATCAGATCCGATTCTTTGAGCATCAACCCTACCAAAATCTCCAGTTCTTCCGGTGTTTCTGCTTTTTTTACACCCAGTGAAAATGCGGAATCGGGCAGTTTAAGCACCACAGGCAGTCCCAATTTTGCAATAATCGCTTCGGGTTGAGCCTGTTGCAGGATCATCGTTTTTGGAGATGCAACTTTGGCTTTATTTAAAATTTCTGCCAAAAACACTTTATTGGCACATCGTAAAATGGAAACCGGATCATCAATTACCACCAAACCATCTGCAAAAGCTCGCCGGGAAAAACGGTATGTATAATGATTTACCGCAGTGGTCTCACGGATAAACAGTGCGTTGAACTCAGCCAGACGGTGGTAATCGTCTTTGGTAATCATTTCGACATAGAACTCTTCATCCTGAGCTACCGCAACGAATTTCTGCAATGCTTTTTCATTGGAAGGCGGTGATTTTTCACCTGGATTATGAAGAATGGCCAGATCGAAGATCGATTTGTCTTTTTTCTGATAATAATATCGCTCCTTTTTGAAGTACGCTTCCGACACTTCCTGCACAAAATGATGATGTTGTTCAGGTATCTCTTTTAGTGAAATCTGACTTAAACTCTGTAGATACCAACGATCGGTATATTTAAATTTTGCCTGTAGCAACGGGGTTTTGAACAGTGTATACAGTTCACGCGCCAGTTTATCATACTGTTTAGCCAGGTTTCGGCCAAAATAGACAGAAAGTATAAACTGATCGGATTTAATCCGTTTAAGTGACTTTTGTATCAACTCCGTCAGATCCGTAGACATCACCTTCACAACCGATTTGGTCTTGATATCTTGTATCGTCGTAACACTTGGAATGACCCGGTGTTTGCGGGCTTCAGCCAATAGAGATACATAGTACCCGCGTGACTGGTACTCCATATTTCTGCAAAAATTAAATACCTGAACGTTTCTGGCCGTTGTCCATTTCGGATCGGTCAGATATTCCATCGCCGAAAGGATCTCGATATTCGGAGTTTGAAAGGGCCAGTCAGCTTTTTTATGAAGGATGATTATTTTTTGCACTCTTTTATAATCTTAAATGAATA
>JBBDJK010000175.1:2803-10125 GCA_040879905.1 Balneolaceae bacterium
TGAATATCATTGAGATTTATTATCCAAAATCTTTGCGTTTCTTGGCGGCCTTGGCGGTTAAAACCGTACGAATTTGAATCCCGGAAGAATAAAACCGTCATGATTCAGACCGAAAACTAATCTTCATGAAATTCATCCTGTTGCATGAGTATCTCACCAAATGAAAGCTCTTCGCCGGCAAGCACCAAAGCAACGGTTGGAAGATTCTTTAACCTCATCTGTATTTTTTTATAGTACTCTGTAAAATGATCATCCGGTTTGGCCATCCCAAGAAAGATCATATCCGCCTTCACTGAATGTTCATGTAATATCTGATTAAAAGTACGACCCTCTTTTACAATAATTTCGATGTTTGCCTCAATTCGTATTTTCTTAAGAACTTTGATCAGGTTCTCCGATGTTGTCGCACGGGCCTGTTCATGATTAATGGCCATTTTAACCGTTACATTTGCATTACGCCATTGCACACTATTTTGAAGCATATATGTCAGAAGAATCATCAATCCACCATTTCCTTTGAGCCCTCCCCACCACACATCGATATTTTTGTACTCACCAAAATGATTCTCTTTATTATCGTGAATAAGAATCACGTTTCTATTTTGATTGAACATATATTTTATCATATCACAATAGCGATCATAATGCTCTATATTTTCGCTATCCCCCAGAATAAATGTGTTCGGAACCAATGCCCCCAAACCATATGAATCTACAAGGCGTTTAGCTCCTTCAAACGGATCAGGCGCCGAAATAACTCGTACCAAACCCTGTACGGCTCTCTTTTGGAGGAATTCTCCGATATTTGCTTCCATACTTCTTACCTGATCCTTTCGTACACGTTCACTTGTGAGTATGGTCGCAACCGTTAATATCCCCTTACTTTGAGTGAGTGACGATGCAAATTCGATAAGATGCCACCGGCTGGTGGGACTTCCGGAAAGGACCAACGGATGAGGCCGCCATGTTTTTTCTTTACTGTCACTGCTCAATCGCAACAAAGCTGTCCGTATCATGGCCATCCAGATTCCACGCCTGACATCTCCCCAGGTAGTTTGTAAATGCCTCCTTTCCAACCAGATATAAATCAATCCTACTAATAACAGGGCAATAACTGTAGCAGCCGTATTAATTAAAATCATGACACTTATACAACCGATAGCTCCTACAAGTGAAAAGATCCAATGTACTCTAAACTTGGGACGAAATGAGGGACTCCCCAATAATCGTTCGGCTCCCGCCGATATATTTAATACACCATACGTAGTCAGAAAAAACATTGTTAGAATCGGTGCAATAATATTTAGATTTCCCAAAGAGACAGCAATCAGTGCAACAATAAGTGTAATTATTGTCCCTACTCTCGGAGAATCATCATCCCCATCACCGCGTCCAAGCCATCTCATCCATTTTGGAAACACACCATCACGGGCAAGCGCCTGAAGAACTCGCGGCGCTCCCAATACACTCCCAACAGCACTGGAAAGTGTTGCGCCCCAAACCCCAATCAATATGGCATCACCCCAGTAAGACATCCTACGCATAATCAATGGGTCTTCGATGAGTGTCAAAGCATCGGCACGAGTGGCTAAAATAATGGGTAATACCATATAGATCACATAACCAACACCGAGCGCGGCAAAAGTACCTCTTGGTATGGATTTCGACGGGTCTTTAAGGTCACCCGACATATTAACCCCTGCCATAATCCCGGTAACAGCAGGGAAGAAAACGGCAAACACAACCCAAAATCCTTCAGAATGTCGCTCGGCAGCACCAAACATTTCAATCTGAGATTCCTCAACGGGGCTGCCAAACAGCAGGGAAAGAAGTGATAAACCAATGCCAAACATGATAAAATACTGGGCTCGTATAGCTGCCTTTGCAGAAATCATTGCCAGGCCTGCCACACCTATTGTTGTAATAATCCCAACTGTTTTAATATTAAGAGATGGAAAAACTTCAACAATACTCTCGGCAAAACCAACGGTATAAAGTGCCACTGATAATGCCAGTGCAAAAAATAGCGGGATTCCAATCGCACCACCCGATTCAATTCCCAGTGACCGGCTGATCATGTAGTAAGCCCCTCCGACTCGAACTCTTTGATCGGTGGCAATAGAGGCAACGGAAAGAGCCGTCAAAAATGTAATCGATGTCGCAAGGGTTACAATCAGAAGTGTGCCAATTAACCCTACATTCCCAACAACCCAACCGAATCGCAGGTACATGATGACCCCTAATATTGTAAGAATAGATGGGGTAAATACACCTCCAAAGGTTCCAAGTCCCTCTTCGGATGCACCAAGAACTCTTTTGATGGGTGATACTTTCTTACTAAAAGGGATTTTCAAAATTTAGCAATTTGGTCTTTATCCTTTAAATAGATTAAATCATTGTATAAGTAAAAATCAAAAATCTAACGTAGCCTGTATTATAAGAAGAATCAAGATTAAATCTGTTGTCTGACCGGTGCAAACTTGCAAAGTAAATATGGACTCATTCAATCCTATTTATAAGCCAAATTAGGACCCAGCCACCTCTCTAACTCAACTGTGCTCATCCCTTTACGTCTTGCATAGTCTTCCACCTGATCACGAGAAATATTTCCCAGGTTGAAGTATTGAGACTCCGGATGCGCAAAATATAAACCACAGACAGATGATGCCGGCGACATCGCCAGATGATCGGTTAATGTGATTCCGGTTCTCTCCACAGCTCCCAACAAGTCAAAAAGCGCCGGTTTTTCTGTATGATCGGGCTGTGCGGGGTAACCGGGAGCCGGACGAATACCGACATATTTCTCACGGATCAGTTCTTTATTATCCAGATCTTCTTCTTTTGCATATCCCCAAAGATCGGTCCTCACTTCATGATGCAGATACTCTGCAAATGCCTCTGCTAAACGATCAGCCAGGGCTTTGACCATAATTGCGTTATAGTCATCGTTATCCTTTTCAAATTTATCTACCAGATCCAATACACCATGACCCGTTGTGACGGCAAAACCACCCACATAATCGGTAATTCCGATCTCTTTAGGGGCTATAAAATCGGATATTGCCTTATTGGGCTGACCACTTCGTTTTTTGGACTGCTGACGTAATGCATGAAATCGTGAAACCACTTTCGACCGGGATTCATCTGAGTAAACTTCAATATCATCACCCACCGAATTGGCTGGAAAGAGTCCCACTACGCCGTTTGCAGTAAACAGTTTTTCCCGGATGATTTTATCCAATAGCACATTTGCTTCATCAAATAGTTTCTGTGCCTGTTCACCCGCTTTTTTATCCTTCAGGATATCCGGGAATTTCCCTTTCATTTCCCAGGCGATAAAAAACGGTCCCCAATCGATATATCTTCGCAACAGTTCCAGAGACACATCTTTGAACTCTGTGACGCCCGGTTTATCCGGAGCATAAATCGTGGTTTTATCCCAATCAATCTTGGTTCTGTTTAATCTTGCCTTTTCAAGGGATAAATAACTTTTTTTCTTGGCTCTCGAAATGTATTGTTCCCGAAGCTCTTCATATTCCACACCGATCTGATTCACGAACTCCTCTTTCAGGGTTTTTGAAACGAGCCGGTTCACAACTGTCACACTTCGAGAGGCATCCAGTACATGAATCACCGGATATTTATAGGCCGGAGCGATCTTAACGGCTGTATGCATGCGTGAAGTAGTAGCACCACCGATCAATAGTGGAGTTGTAAACCCTTCACGGGTCATCTCCTCTGCCACATGAACCATCTCATCCAGGGATGGCGTAATCAACCCGCTTAAGCCAATCACATCCACTTGATGCTCTTTTGCAGCGGCCAGGATTTTATCAGATGGATTCATCACACCCATATCGATCACATCATAATTGTTACAACGAAGCACGACTCCAACGATATTTTTCCCGATATCGTGAACATCCCCTTTCACCGTGGCCATCAGCACACGTGCTTTGGGCTCGCTGTTTTGATTCTTCTCTTTTTCTGCTTCGATAAAAGGGATCAGAATGGCCACACCTTTTTTCATCACCCTGGCACTTTTAACCACCTGAGGCAGAAACATCTTACCTGCGCCGAACAGATCCCCCACAATATTCATCCCATCCATCATAGGCCCTTCAATAACCTCTATTGGTTGCGGATACTTCAGGCGTGCCTCTTCAACATCTGCCTCAATATAATCGACAATCCCTTTCACCAATGCGTGTTGAATCCGTTCCTCCACGCTCCCCCCTCTCCATGCATCCTTTTTAACGGCTGTAACCCCTTCATCCTGGTCTTTGACCCGGTCAGCATAGTCGACGAGCCTTTCGGTCGCATCGTCACGCCTGTTTAAGAGTACATCTTCCACCAGCTCCTTCAGTTCCGGTTCGATCTCCTCATAGACTTCGAGCTGACTCGCATTAACGATCGCCATATCCAATCCGGCCTGAATGGCATGATAAAGAAAAGCAGAGTGCATCGCCTCCCTAACCACATTATTACCCCGGAATGAGAAAGAGATATTACTGAGGCCCCCACTCACCTTAGCCAAAGGCAGATTTTCCTTAACCCATCGAACGGTATCGATAAAATCGACCGCGTAGTTGTTATGTTCTTCAATACCGGTTGCGACCGTCAGGATATTCGGATCCATGATAATATCCTGAGGTTTAAATCCAACCTCTTTCGTAAGGATATCATAAGCTCGTTTACAGATCTCTCGTCGCCGCTGCAGTGTATCGGCCTGGCCTTTTTCATCAAAAGCCATCACGACAACCGCTGCACCAAAATCCAGTATATGACGAGCCTGTTCTTTGAAAGCCTTCTCCCCCTCTTTCAAGCTGATAGAGTTCACCACACTTTTCCCCTGTGTGGTTTTGAGTCCGGCCAGCAATACACTCCATTTCGAACTGTCGATCATAAACGGTACCCGTGCAATGTCCGGCTCTGCTGCCATCAGGTTGATAAAATCCTTCATGACCTTTTCAGAATCCAGAAGTGCTTCATCCATGTTGATATCCATGATCTGAGCGCCTCCTTCCACCTGTTCCCTGGCAACAGAAAGAGCCTCTTCATACTCTTCTTCCTTGATCAATCGTTTGAATTTGGCTGAACCGGTCACATTGGTGCGTTCCCCGATATTCACAAAATTAGTTTCGGGACGTATCACAAGAGGTTCCAGGCCACTCAGGCTGAGGAACGGTTTAGGGTCTGGAATTGATCTGGGTTTATGACGTTTAGCCTCTTCAGCCATCGCCCGGATATGCTCCGGTGTGGTTCCGCAACACCCACCCACAATATTGACAAATCCTTCCGTCGCATAATCACGAATCTGAGCTGCCATATAATCCGGAGATTCATTGTATTCGCCCATTTCATCAGGGAGGCCTGCATTCGGATAGAGGCTTGTATAACAAGTGGCATGATTTGACAACTCCTGGATATAAGGCCTCATCTGTTTAGAACCGAGTGCACAGTTCAGTCCGATACTCAACAGTGGATTAGTGTGCTGAACCGAAATCCAGAAGGCCTCAGTTGTCTGCCCTGAGAGTGTGCGCCCGCTTTGATCCACGATCGTACCGGATACCATGATGGGTATCTGCTTGTTCACTTTACGACAATACTGATGAATGGCATAGATCGCAGCTTTACAGTTCAGTGTATCAAAAACGGTCTCAACAAGCAGAGTGTCGACACCTCCATCGAGTAAACCCCTTAATTGTTCAGTATAAGCTGCAGCAAGCTGATCAAAGGATGTTGCACGATAACCCGGGTCCTCCACATCCGGAGATAGTGACAGTGTCACATTTGTAGGCCCTATTGCACCGGCTACAAAACGGGGTTTATCAGGATTTTTTGCGGTAAATTCGTCCGCCGCCTCTCTGGCAACACGTGCAGCCGCCAGGTTAATCTCATAGGTAGAATCCTGTAAATTATAATCCTTTTGTGAAATAGGATTTGCACTAAAAGTATTCGTTTCTAAAATATCCGCACCGGCAGAGAGGAAATTGGAATGAATTTCCCGTATTATATCTGGTTGAGTAATACATAGAAGATCATTGTTCCCTTTTAGGTCATCCGAATGTTCAGCAAAATGAGAACCTCTAAAATCATCTTCAGTTAATTGATATCCCTGGATCATGGTACCCATGGCGCCATCAAGTGTCAGAATTCGCTTTTTAAGTAAAGAATAGAGGGGGTGATTGTACTTTAATCTGGACATTGGTTCGATTCTACCGGGATTATATTCCGTATGTTTAAAAAAATTACATTAAACGATTTATTGAAACAAACAGTTGAACAATGATCAACGGATCATTATTTAATAAAAATTTGTCTAATCCGTAAAAATCTGCATTTTTCTTGTTAAAAACATCCTTTATATGAAAGTAATTGAACACTACGATAAAGCATCGGAACCTCTCATCTCATTTGAGATTATTCCGCCAAAACGAGGTGGCTCTGTAAAGTCAGTTTTTGATTCACTCGATAAAGTAGTTGAACTCATCAAACCGCCCTTTATCGATGTAACCTATCATGCCGCTGAAGCGCATGTCGAAGAGAATCGAGATGGCACTCTAAAAAGAGTTATACGGCGTAAGCGGCCGGGAACCATTGGTTTATGTGCAGCAATATTGCATCGATATGGAATCGATCCGGTTCCACATCTCATCTGTGAAGGTTTTTCAAAAGAGGAGAGTGAAGACGCACTGATAGAGCTGAACTACCTGGGTATCCATAATGTTTTGGCTATCCGTGGTGACAATACGGGTTCTCAAACATCCCTTCTTCAAAACGGTACCGCAAATAAATTCGCGATAGATCTTGTAAAACAGATACAAGATATGAATAAAGGAGAGTATCTTGAGAATATAGTCAATGCGGTTCCTACTGATTTTTGTGTCGGTGTTGCCGGTTATCCTGAAAAACATTTTGAAGCTCCCAATCTGGACTGGGATATCAAAAGATTAAAAAATAAAGTGGATGCGGGAGCAGATTATATCGTTACTCAGATGTTTTTTGATAACTCTGCTTATTTCAATTTTGTTGACAAATGCAGGGCAAACGGTATTGATGTTCCTATTGTACCCGGTTTAAAAATCCTGACCAACAAGAATCACCTGAAATCACTTCCAAAATTTTTCCACCTCAACTTCCCTGATGAGTTAACAGAAGCAGTCGATTCGGATATGGAGAGAGCACTGGAGATCGGCGTAAAATGGGCACAAAAACAGAGTCTTGAGTTACTCGAAAACGATGTCCCCGGTATCCACTACTATATCATGGGAGATCCTCAACCTGCACTCGATGTGATTAATTTTTTAAAGAAAAAATGA
>JBBDJK010000176.1:0-10026 GCA_040879905.1 Balneolaceae bacterium
TGCTCTAATGGGGTTGCTCGCGTAGAAACCAGACACAGTTTTTTAAATATGCTTGCATCTGCAATTACATTCAGTATTTATTCACCAATGGAAATCACCGTTACTTGTGCTTCCTCCAGTGCAGATAACTACACTGAAGAAGATACTATTGAATTAGCAAAAAATTCATCACAAGAGAATGTGATCAATGCTTTTAGCAAAGCTATTGAATTATCAGCTAACACTGAGAAAGCCACATATGTAAGTTTTAAATAAAAATTAATTAAAAATAAAAAATGGCTATACAATTAACTGTATGGCCATTTCTTTTTAATCATTTATTTTTTTTAAAACCAAGTTTATTCTTTAGGCGCAATTGGCACATTTTAGGGTATCATGGGAGATTATACGTTTTCTCTCAACCTTTAATGAAAGGTATAAGTGTATTTAACCAGTATCGTACGGGTGGCACTGAGCGGGCGGACCGGTGTGTAACTGTAACGATCCGTATTCATCCCTTCGTTATATACAATGTAAAGATCATTCCCCTCTTTCGGATTGTAGCGCAACCGGAAATTAGAAATTAGCGACTCGGATGCATTACTGTACTGGACAAAGGTGCTTATCGATAGCTCATTGTTGAAATAGTATCTCAGGCGCAACCGTCCAACGTGAGCTGTAAATGCGTCGTCACGTTTGGGGAAAACTACTCGATTCAGTTCATAAAATGGGTCTATTTTAAATTTAGGAGTTACACTCCACGTGATATTGTAGCTGTTGGAAAACCGGTACCCGTCAAAAAATTGGCCGGCTTCCAGATTGGTGCGTAGGGTAAAAAGACTTGCTTCCGCTGTACTATAGATTCCTTCAAAACCATAAAATTGATAGCTTCCCGGTGGGATGACCACATCTTTGAAAAGTTCAAAGGATTCTGTAAGATTCTCATAAAATAAGCTGGGCCCTGCGTTGATTTGACCACCACTTTTCCAGAAGGCATTCCATCGGGGGCCGAAATCGGCCGATTCGGTTGTCCCGTCAATATTGCTCAGAAAAATAGACCCGTTCAGTAAAACCTGATGATTGATAAACGGTGAATTTTCGCTGCTTGTAAACCACCCATAGGAGATAGAATTGCCAAAGCGTGTATAATTCTCTCGGACTTCGAACCCGAGTTCCGGGTTATAGTCAGAGCCCGAACGGGAAAAACTGAAATTATAACCGAAGCCATCAATGTCCCGGGTTTCCCATCCAAGATGAATGCGAGTGGCATCCAGAAAAGTAATACCATCTTCCTCTCCGTTTTCAAATGTCCGGGCAATGTTAGCTGTCAGATAGTTGTTCTCAAATAACCTGATAATTCCGTCGCCTCCCAGTGCGTAATTATACGAGCCATCCTCGCCAATGCGACTGGTAACCATCGTTCCGATGTAGGAATAAGAATTAAATACCCTGCGGCGCAATCGCAGCACTCCGAAATTTTCGGATGGGATATCTGTTCCCCGGCGAGCTGTTTGCATATTGATAAATCCGAGATCCCATCCGCCGATACGTCCCACAAGGCGGGCACCACCAAGGAGACGAACCTCTTCGCCGTTGGTGATACCGATACGACGGCTGTAAAAGAGCCGGTTGGGCCCGCCAAAACTGACATTAAACAGACTGGCACGTTCCTGAAAAAATTTCCTTTTTTCAGGGAAAAACAGGGAGAATCGGGTAAGATTAACTTGCTGGTTATCGGCTTCAACTTGCGCAAAATCAGTATTAACAGTGAGGTCAAGAGTCAGGTTGCTTGTGAGTCCGTATTTGATGTCCACCCCGGCATCATAGGTGAGCTGATCATCTCTTAACCAGTTAGTTTCGGCTTCATTGAGCTCATGTTGTTGCCCAAATCCACCGAGCAGATAGGGAGCGATATACAGCGGGCGCTTGTTCTCCAGATTTGTAAATTGAACTTTTTGGCTTTGAGAGGGTTTCCATTGGCCAAACCATCCCCATTCGTTCGGGATGGCCGGAAAAATTGAGGATTCCGACTTACGGGCGATCCAGCGCTGAGCAATCAAACCCATCACAACCTCACCCTCTGAATTTTCATAACGAAGGCTGCTAAAAGGAATACGTATCTCTGCAAACCAGCCCTCTTGGTTGACTTCTGTAACAACATCCCAAAACGTATTCCAACTGTCATTAAATGGCATATCACCCTGGGAGTCATTAAAAATGGTAGCATCTGTTCTGGCGCCTCCCGGTGTCACAAAAAAGGCCAGTGCGTTTTCATTATCATTAAATGTATCGATAATCACGCCGAAAAAATCATCGGTGGGGCTTCCGCTATCCCGCTCAAGCGCTGTACTCTGTATTTTTGAGGGATCTGAGTCGTACATCCGGGCTCCGACATACAGATACTCATCAGTGTACCCGATTCGGATATCCGATTTTTCAGTAGGTTCATTTCCAGATATGGGTAGATACATAATCATTGGAAGAGATTTGGCCTGATCCCATACGACTTCATCAAGCTTGCCGTCCAGTTTGATCGCACCGTCAAGGCGGGGTATTGTCATCACAGAATTTGATTGTGAATAACCGTTAACCGGTAGTATCCAGCAAGTCAATATTCCAAGCAATACGATTTTCCCGAATGTACTATATTGTTTAAACAATCTCCTTTCCCCTAAGTCCTTTATTATAATAGGATAAATTATAATCTATAATCGATAATTATTCAAATCCCAATTTTTGGATAGTTTGCTGTACTTTGAGATGATTTCAGGTAAAGAAAAATTTTACAAACTTCAAAATTCTTCGCTTTCAGGCTACTCTATAAGAAGATTTTTTGTTTAATTTTGAAATCAATATTCTTAGATTACATTGATAAACCTGAAAAATCAGGAGAGATAAAGAGTAAATGAGCAATTTATTCAGTGCGGTGGTTAAACCTGACTCAATCTTCACTTTACGTTAAAAATTAATCAAGACCCATACATATACGGAGGACAAACAATGTCAAAGAGAGTTGAACTGTTAGAAAGTCTCAAAACCATTGAGGATGAATACGCCGAACGATCTAAAAGGACACAAAATACGGCAGGTATTATGTTTATGCGTATTGCTATTACACTTATATTTGTACTACTTTATTCGCAGCTATCTCATGCACAAAGTCTCTTTATATCCTCCCATTACGATATCGCAAGAGAGACACCCATCATTGGTACGAACTATTCCTATCCAATTTCTGAAAATATGCTGATTGTTGGCTTTGCAGAGATGTGGTACAATCCTGAAAATTACGCATACCCTGAAGAGAGTTGGCCGATATTTTCAAAGCACTGGGTGACTTATGAACTTACACCCCGCTTCTCGTTGAGTATGGAGTTAGAGGTCAGCCGTAATCTGGCGGGAGCTTGGTCACGATCATCTATTTTGGGTGCCTATCTGTTTGAACCCGACCGCTGGCACGCACAGCCAAAAATTGGAGCCAGTTTCAGAGTACTTTAAACCTGCAAATCAAAGCTCCTCCCCACAAGAAGGCACCGTTCCCTTTTTCTGCAGCCACCATTTCATTAGCTTGTGAAACGGATCAACCGGATTGCAAAACATTAATGGGCACCCACCGATAATGGTCAATCCATAATACACCTGACCGGTCGTCCAAAAGCCTTGTTGCTTCCAAATGTGCCACTGCCATCCACTGCAAAACCGAACGCTTCACCGTTGCTGGGCGTAAATTGATCACTCGTCCATAACCGGCCGTTTTCACCCCTGCCACGGAGCTTACCATCAAATGATGCCAACTCACCGGCAGCATGCAGTTTTAAAGTGGAATTAAATGCATCCGTCCGGTTTCCTTCACCCATACCACCCCGATTCCGGGAGGCTTCATGAAAGGCTCTGATCTCCTCAACAGTGGGTATCCGCCATGGTTCACCCAGCAGAATGTGACAAGGATCATTTGCTAAATCCCAAGCAGAATTTTCTACAATGGATGATAGCCTCCAGTGAGGAACCGGTACATTCCCATTGTGATAAAAAGCTTGTTTTCTATTAAACTGAAAATACCATCCGGCATTTCCGGAACGATCATCAACGGATGAAGTGGGTTCATCGTTGGCCCCCAAATTTCTTGAAAGCCACACTTTGTCGCCACCAGGCCCCGGCCAGTTTGCTTGTACGGTTGGATAAGTTCTCTCCCGGTAGTTTTGTGAATTAGATGGCGAAACCCCCTCAACATACCCATGGCTTGCAATAAGCGGGCCTTCATAAGAGCTCAGAAAATATGAACACGACGTAGTAACTAATATTGTTAGCACGAATAATATTGGAATCGATAGTTTATTCATGATCCGTTCACAGAAACATCTATTAATATTCTTGAAAGCAGTGTTAAGATAGGCAGAACCATTCTGAAATGACAGAGTGTGATTCGGCATTTAGAACAATAGCGGATTGACCTGAATGGCAAAAATATTCCAATGAGAATAAACAACGAAATTCATCGATTAATGAGTTTAAAAATCAAACCAACTTTTAATAACTTATATAAGAGTATTGCTTTTCATAAAATGACCTAATTTATCCTCCATATTCATGAATGATCACATACAAACGGCAATCATTGGTTACGGAAAATCCGCTAAAAATTTTCATGTACCTTTATTAAAAGCAGCAGATGGTTTCGAAGTGCGCTCTGTTTTACAAAGAACAAAAAATGACGCAAAAGAGGATTTTCCGGATGCCAAAATCATCCGGGATACCAAAGATCTGCTGAAAGATGATGCAATCGATCTGATTTTTATCACAACACCCAACCATCTCCATTTTGATCAGGCATTTGATGCTTTGAGCGCGGATAAGCATGTTGTAGTTGAGAAGCCGTTTACGATAACGAGTAAGGAAGCTGAAAAACTGATTCGGTTAGCTGATTCGAAAAACAAAGTATTGACGGTTTTTCAGAGCCGCAGATGGGATGGTGACTTTTACACATTAAAGAAGATTATCAAAGAGGGGAGAATCGGTCGCTTGCTTGAGTTTGAATCCAACTATCATCGCTACCGAAAACTCAAAAAGGACGGTGTTTGGAAAGAGACGGCAATACCGGGCAGTGGAATACTTTACGATCTTTCTCCACACCTGATCGATCAATCTCTGCAACTTTTTGGAATGCCCGACAGTTTATATGCGGATATCCGCCATCAAAGGGGAGGAGAGGCAGATGATTGGTTTGTTATTGATCTGTATTATGATGATTTCAAGGTGACTCTGAGAGCCGGTATGTTGGTAACGAATCCGACACCCAGATTTGTTTTGAGAGGAGAGAATGGATCCTTTGTTAAATACGGTATGGACATTCAGGAGGAAGACCTGGCTTCCGGTAAATCACCATTGGACCCAAACTGGGGTGTTGACCCTGAATCGAACGTTGGTACTCTTTATCTGGCAGAAAAGGGTAGTTTTAGAGAAGAAAAGGTTGAAACTCTGAGAGGAGACTATCCGGCGTTTTATAAGCAACTTAGGAGAGCTATACTGGAAAATGAGGAAGCGCCCGTTTCACCGGATTCTGCAAAGAATGTGATCAGGATTATTGAAAAATCGATTGAAAGTAGTCGCGATAGAAGAGCTCTTCCAATTATTGATTAACAGATGTTAGTAAGTCGGTTTTATTTCTTTATCTATTACAGCTTTTTAAAAGACTGAATGTTGTGATGTGCATCCGTTTTTAATTTTAAAAGTAGATCATGCAATGCATTCTCAAGTGTTGATTGAACAACTCTCAGGTCATTTGTCCGATCACTTTGAACCGGAGCGCCTACCTTAATAAATAATTCCGGTTTGTTGGTTTTCGCGGTATGAATATAGATACCGATTGGTACCAAGATTACATCGTTAGTTTTCGAATTAATCCAGGCAAGGCCTTTTTTGAATTCAGGTTTCTGAGTAGAAAATGGCATTATTTCACCTTCAGGGTAGATAAATAGAGATGAGTTTTCACTCTCCAATGATTTGACAGCATATCGAAGGGATGTTATGATATCTCGTGAATCATCCAGATTAACAGAAAAGGCGCCTATCCTCTTAAAGAATTTATATTTCCGCATCTGCTTATCTTCCATCATGGCACGCGCATTTTGTCTGAACACCTTCTGATTCAATAAAAAGGGTATCAGGCCATCCCACCATGATGTATGGTTTAAATAGTAGATCGTCTTATCACCGGGTTGGGGAGTATACTCTAATTGAATCCAAACATGCCTGAAATGCCGCCAGAACAGATTTCTAACATAAATATCAAAGAGTCGAATAAACCATCTTGACTCTTTTGCAGGTATAAATGGAGCTTCTGTTCTATTCAATTTTCAGATTTGAATCATATTTTTAAGTGCAGAACTTATGTGAAACTACTCAAATATTACCCTTTTTTACTTCCTTCGTAAAGTTCATATTCAAATAATCTGCACTCTAACGTTGAATTAAAAAATTGCGTTCTGCCGGATGCCCTTAATCCAACTTTTTTAGCCAACGCCATATTTGCAGTAAATACATATCCGGTTTTACCTGCACATTCAGATTTCATAAAATCTCCTATGCTCTTGTATAACGGACGAAGATCGGTATCATCTCCCAGTCTTATTCCATAGGGTGGATTTACAACCACAACACCGTCACCATCGGGTATCTGTGTCTGACTAATATCACAACATTCAAATTCAATTAAATGATCCACACCGGCTGTTGTGGCATTTTTTTTGGCAGCGATGATCGCTTGTGGATCGTTATCTGTGGCAATAATTCTACCGGCACTCTCTTTAAGCGCTGCTTTTTTTGCCTCGTCACGAATCTGCAGATATAGTGCATCCTCATATCCAACAAGATGCATAAAACCGAAATTATTTCGAAGGGAGGCAGGGGCTCTGTTCAGTGCGATTAAAACAGCTTCTATAGCTAGAGTTCCACTTCCGGTCATCGGGTTGATGAAATGCATTCCGGGCTTCCAGCGAGTGGTTCGGATGATGCCAGCCGCAAGTGACTCCTGCATGGGGGCAGCAGCAGTAGCAGTCCTGTAATTTCTTCTGGAAAGGGATTCACCCGATGTATCGATAAAGATTCGTGCAATATCTTTGTTCCAGAAAAGGAACAGAACACTTTTTTGAAGGTCCGATCCGCTGTCCGGCCTGATATTGGTTTTGAAACGAATGCGATCAACAACCGCATCTTTTACGACCAAATTGGCAAACTGATCGTTTTCTATTGTAGGATGATCCACCCTGGATGTAACAGAAAAATAACCATCAGATGGAATCCACTCTTCCCAAGGCATCCGTTTAACCCAGTTTCTCAAATCGTCCGGTTTGTATATCGGTTTTTCATCAATCAGGTAGTGGACACGATGTGCCGTTCTAAGCCAAAAATTCAGCTTGATACAGTCATTGAGTGAACCTTCAATTTCAATCCCGGTATCCCGGATTGTAATCGGTTTGAACCCCATATCAATGATCTCATCTTTAAGAGTTGGGCCCAACCCAAGCGGACAAGTGATACTTATTACACTTTTCTTATTAAAATCAGCCATAAATTGTCGTTCGTGTACCGTTTTAGATGAGAAGAAGGTCGTGTCATGACCGATTTCTATTATGATAGATCAATCTTGACTTGTTGTTTTTTGAGACAGTAAAAAAAACGGCTGATCGTCAATAATGGACAGATCAGCCGACTATGAGTATATATATTTTACTTGTCAGATACGTTTACGAGCTCTATATCAAATTTTAGATCTTCACCTGCCAAGGGATGGTTTGCATCCAATTTTAGTTCAGAATCATTGATATCTGTAATTCGTACCGGTATAGGTTGACCGTCCGGCTGGTTTACCTGTAATTGCATACCAATTTGCGGTTCTATCTCATCTGGAAGTTGATCTTTTGGAACCTTAATGATCAAATCTTCTCTGGTTTCACCATACGCTTCAGCACTTGGAATGTCTACAGAAGTTGAATCACCTACCTTCAAACCGATAACGGCTTTCTCAAATCCGGGTATCAATTGACCCTCTCCAAGTTTAAATTCCAGAGGTTCTTTTTCTTTTGATGTATCGAAGATCTCACCGTTGTTTAGAGTTCCTGTATAGTGAACTTTTACGGTATCTCCGTCTTTTGCTTTTGACAAAATAATCCTTTCTTTTTTATTTAAAATTAAATGATGCCTAAAGATAACCTTTTTTTAAGAAAATTGTGAAAGCCTCTGTTACAAGTAATCAGGTCGATTTATTTGACTGTTAATCGTCAATAACTTAAGATTTTAGATCTGGGAACAGTTTCTTTTGTCTGGCCTCCTGAAACTCCTCCATTTTGGATGTCAATACAGTTTCCAACTCATTTTTTTCATCTGCCGGTACTGAGGTTATAAATTCACTTATTCGCTCATCATCGTTTTTTCGATTGGCCATGTATTCAATTCCTATGGCTGTTTCGCTAACCCATCGCCATGCAAGTATTTCGTCCCAGGGGATAAAACGATCAAGCAATAGAACCCCTTTAGATCTGAATTCAGGAACCACTTTTAACATCCATGTAAATCCGCCAAAACTGATTAATGAAATCCCTGAAGTGAATCTTATACCGGTTACAATTTGATCTGTCAGCAGAGCAGTGCGATATATTCCGTAAATGATCAGAATGATAGCGAGTAGGTTTGGAGCGTGATCAACCCAAAAACTTCGATGCTGATAAAGCAGTATTCCGGTTGCCATTCTAAAATTGAAGAGCCTCGCTGCATAACCCAGGAAAAATCCTGTCAGGAATGAGTAGAATGTCATCATGAAGGGGGCTGCTATGGATTGAGGAAAATATCCCATCACGAAAAGAAGCATCAATACAGTGAACAAAATCAGAATAAAAAGAAATGTATTCAGAAGAGTGATTTTATTCAGGCGATCGAGCCTGAAATATGATTTTTTACCCACAAAGAATCCCAAAAGGAGAATAGAAAGTAAAAAGAGATTTAATATCCACATGATTAGATCGTATTTTTCTAAATATGGATGTTAACAACCGCAACAGCTAAGAGCAAACAAAATTCAGATGAATAAACAGCACACACCGGTATCTATTGATGTAGGAAATAGTGAACAGATTTTAAGTATCGAATGGGCAGATGGACACCGATCGGAATTTTCACTTTTTGGACTTAGAAAAAATTGTCCCTGTGTCACATGCAGAGGAGGGCATGAATTGATGGGACAATTTGAGCCGGAGCTTTTTTTAGTAGAACCGACACGTATTTATGAAGTGGTATCCGCTGAACCAGTTGGGAATCACGCTCTTAAAATCACTTGGAATGACGGACATAACGCCGGTATGTACCGCTGGGAGTTACTTCGGCATATGGATGAGTCGATTAAAAATTTACAGAATAAGAGTTAAGATTATCTGTTTTTCTTCTTAAGGAGTCCAAATAAACCGGCTGCAGTAGCTGCTCCACCACCAATAAGCATCCAAAGAGCTGCATTGCTTGGTGAACCTGTAAAAAACTCCTCCACTTCAGAGCCTACAGATTGATATTCCTGATATCCGAAAAATAATAGTAGAATTCCTGCAATGAGCAGGCCGGCCGAAATCATCTGATTCATATTTACACCTGTTGAGTTAATGGTTAGGTTTGGTAATGTTCACGCCTTACTTCCAAAAGCTTTAAAATCCGTTCCATTGTTTTCTTTTTATTCACGATATCCCGTGAGTAGATAAAAGTAAATAAGATGACAAATCCCCATGTTATCGTACCTATCATTAATGATGATCGGCTACCGATCGTTCCAAATTGGACAAATTGATAAACACTCACAAAGGAAAATATCAAAATCATTAAGATGACAAGAAATCCAAAAAAACGTGTCTGTTTTAATGAATGATTGGCTAATTTTTCAAACTCACCATCTTTAATCATCTGTTTTTCACGATACAAATAGAAGTGATTAAACTGAT
The DNA here is from genome assembly GCA_040879905.1 of Balneolaceae bacterium. Taxonomy (GTDB): domain Bacteria; phylum Bacteroidota; class Rhodothermia; order Balneolales; family Balneolaceae; genus Rhodohalobacter. The sequence goes on from JBBDJK010000176.1 coordinate 9,954, forward strand.
TTAACTCCTCTTTGATCATTGAAATGAAAATATCATCCTTCTTCATTACCGAATTATCAATGAATTAATTAAC
>JBBDJK010000177.1:0-1997 GCA_040879905.1 Balneolaceae bacterium
GATACAAAAAAAGCCACGTGATGCGTGGCTTTTTTCAGAAATAAGATTCAGAAATTATTCTGCATTTTTCATGTTTTGAATCTCAACTCTGATATCCTGTGCAAGCTTTTTCAGGTCTTGTAGTTGCTTTCTGGCACGAGTGCCGGCAGCTTTATTTCCTTTGTCATAAAACTTTACAAGATCTTCTTCGAGTCCTGCCATCAAGTTTTTTACTTCGTTTAATCTACTCATAAAATTTCTCCGGTTAGTTTATAATTTTGATAATATTGAATACAAATAACTTGTACCCAACAAGCTTCGAAAGCTAATTATCTTATTTAGATTACGCTAAGTTAACAATCTGGGGATAAAATACAGCCTTTTTTTAGCGATTTTTTTTATTTGCCAGAGACTTTTATCAAATTCGGAGTTTTAAAGAGATGGATTTTTTCGGGTTAATCAATTGTAAGATATTGTAAATAAATATCTTAATTATTTAACTATATCGGATGTCAGGAAACATGATTTGCAAAAAAAAATCTAAGAAAAGTCCATATTAATGGCATTTACTCTCTCAGAAAGTGATTATGAGTGGTTTTCCTGAAACTGATCGGCTGCATCTTCTCCTCTTTTTTCATTGACAAACAGACAGATCAGAATTGCAATCAGAAAGAGAAATGCGCAGAAGAGAACCGATTGATGCAGTCCAAATTGAGTTTGCAACAACCCCAATCCAATAATTCCGAATACCCCGGCAATCTTATTTGAGAGTCCCCAAAAACCAAAAAATTCAGCCGATTTTTGTTCAGGTGTAAATATTCCGACAAGTGCTCTGCTTGCAGATTGACTTGATCCGAGGCTCAATCCCGCAATAACACCGATGTAAAGAAATACATATTGAGTTTCAAATTCTTTATTAAAAGTAAGATTTAACCACTCTGTGAGATCTGTAACTGCCCAGATGCCAACAACTCCGATAAACCATAACCCAAGTGTGATGTTATAGGTTAATTTAGCGCCGATTCGATCCTGTAGATACCCAAAAGCAACGGCTCCGATAGCAGCAGTGATCTGTACCACGACGAACATTAAGACACGAACGTTTTCGTCCCATCTGACAATTTGATCTCCGTATATAAAAGCAAATGAGATTACAATATAGATCCCTGCCATCGCAAAAAAGACAGAGATGAGGAAAATGAGGAGGTCTTTAAAATTTCTTACCATTTTTAAAGTATCACCCAATCGTTTGAATCCTATTGAAACAAACGATTCATCCGGAGGTAACTCTTTTCTGGCACCGGGTTCCTTCACCCAAACAAAAGTAGGAATGGCAGCAAGCATAAAGAAAAGTGCTGCATAAGGCCCAACCCATCGAATCGTATCATAATTTTCAAGAGTCGGTTCACCCAGATACAAAATGACAAATCCCGCAGAAAATAACCCACCGATGTAACCCAATGCCCAGCCAAATCCTGATATTTTGCCCAAATCAACCGGTGGCCCCAGGCTTGGTAAAAAGGATGCGATAAAATTTTCACCGATTGCATAGGCAAAATTGGATATGATGATCAATATCACACCCAACACAACCAATCCGGGTTCAACAAAATAGAGTAGAGATGTACTGACGATTGTAAGCAGATAGCTGTAGAAAAGAAACCTCTTTTTAAGCGCAGAATAATCCATGATTGCACCGATAACAGGACCGCTTAATACAACAATGAAATAACTGACCGAAAGGGCAACACTCCACAACAGGTTTCCCAATCGATAATCCTGATTTGCATCACCCACAACAACGGTAGTGAAGAGTACCGGAAAAATCACCGTAATAATCAGAAGTGTATATGCCTGATTGGCAAAATCAAACATGGCCCATCCAAAAATTTCTCTTTTGGATGCTCTGGGTATATCTTTACGAAATCTTTTCATCGGATATGATCTGATCTGAATAATTTAATCAACAAGATATGATTATTTTTTTGATCTAAATAAACAATCAAGTTTTGTTTATG
>JBBDJK010000177.1:2097-4544 GCA_040879905.1 Balneolaceae bacterium
GGGTTTGTGGGGATTGATGAGAATAGTGGAATTTAAAGATGACAACTATTAGATGGATTTGGTTAATATGTGTATCTGTAGCTACTTTTAATAAATATCGGTTCTGTAGGCTGTAACCTGCATCTTTATTTTCCTATCTTCATAAGAAAAATTAAACCTTAGAAATGAATATGTACGATATCGTATTAATACCGGGAGATGGAATTGGAATTGAAATTACTGAATCTGTCAGAGCTATATTGGATGCATCAGGGATTAACATCAATTGGGTGGAGTGCAGAGCCGGTGAGGGCGCATTTAATGAGTTGGGAAATCCTCTTCCTGATGAAACCGTGGATGCCATTGAGAAGTATAGAATTGCCTTGAAAGGTCCTCTGACCACACCGGTGGGTGCCGGGTTCAGATCCATTAATGTAGCATTAAGGCAAAAATTTGACCTTTTCAGTAATATACGGCCGGCTAAATCACTTCCGAATATTGAGAGTCCATACAGAGAAGTAAATATTGTGCTTTTCAGAGAGAATACACAGGGTTTGTATATCGGCAGGGAGCATTGGGTTGATGATGAAGAGAAACATGCAGAGAGTATCGCGGTCGTTACCAGGGATGCGAGTGAAAAAATAATTAAGGCTGCATTTGAATATGCCAGAAAAAACAATCGTAAAAAGATTTCCCTGGTCCATAAGGCCAATATACTGAAACTGACAACAGGCCTGTTTTTAAAGATTGGAAAAGAGGTGTCAGAGGATTATCCGGATATTCAATTTGAAGACCTGATTGTAGACAACATGGCCATGCAGATGGTTATGAGGCCGAGACAATTTGATGTGATTGTTACGACAAATCTTTTTGGTGACATCCTTTCAGATCTTGCGTCCGGATTAGTAGGTGGTTTGGGTGTAACAGGAGCCGCTAATATCGGTGATGATTGTGCAATTTTTGAAGCTGTTCACGGTTCAGCTCCGGACATTGCAGGAAAAGGACTCGCAAATCCGATTGCTTTACTCTTTTCTGCATTGATGATGCTTGAGTATCTGGATGAATATCGCAGGGCCGAAAAAATCAGGGCTGCTGTATATACCGTTCTTCAGGATCACAAGGAAGAGTGCACAAGAGATATAGGGGGTGAGGGTACTACACAAAGTTTTACAGATGCTGTCTGTAGAATTTTGAAAGATTAGTAGATTCTAAACGTCTACTGAGATCAAAAAATCTAACAACAAACCCTGAACTGAATCGAATAGAACGATTTAGGGTAGTTTTGCGTGATAAGTTTCAATTATGCGTGATATAACCGTAATTATCAACCAAATTTAAGACTCTTTTAATCTATATGACTATGAAGGTTGTATTTGTTAGGCCACATTGTTTAATGTACTGTTAACCTTATGTGAGTTGTAAATGAGATTTTTTTTGATTATAAAGATTTAAATTGTAGATCAAACCTATTCATCTCCATTATTATCTTAAATGGAAATCAACTTTAACGCACTCTCAATTTCGCTTTTAATCGCCGGTGTAATCGCAGTGATTACTACTACGGCGATTTTTTTCAGATCGGGACATGCAGTCAGGACCTTTGCTATCCTGATGGTTGGTGTTTCTGTTTGGGCACTTGCTTATTCAATGGAGTTGGCGATGACTGATTTGAGCCATATCCTGTTTTGGATTAAAGTGGAATATATAGGTATTGCCCTGATTCCCGCATTCTGGCTAGTGTTTGTTTTGCAATTTTCAGGCAATGATAAATATCTGAATAGACAGACAATCGCCCTGATATTTGCGATACCCGTTCTAACACTGCTTTTTGTATGGACGAACGAGTGGCATCATCTGCATTATGAAACTTATGAATTATATGAATCAGATGGCCTTTATCTGCTTAATTTTGAACCGGCTGCATGGTATATCATTCATACAATCATTTTCTACTGTTATTTGATTTTTGGAACGCTGCTCTTGATTCAAAAATATCTCAGTGTCAAATCTCTATACAAAAAACAGATTCGAGTCGTACTGTTGGGAACGTTCATTCCATGGATAACGAATGCACTTTATTTGATGGATTTTAAGCCGCTCGAACATCTGGACCTTACACCATTTATGTTTGTATTTACAGGGATGATCATCTCTTTTGGCCTTTTGCGTTTCAAACTGTTCGAAATTTTGCCTTTTGCAAGAGAAAAAATAATCGAAGAGATGAAGGAGGGGATCCTGATTTTAGATGAGATCTACCATGTGATCGATTCAAACCCACCTTTCTGTAAGTTATTTAATTCAACAGATAGTGAACTAATCGGGAAACCCATATTTACCCTATTTAAGCATGATGATCTGTTCATTAAAAAATTGGAACTAAAAGAGTATGTCCGATTTGATTATGAGCTAAAGAACAACGGAGAATTAAGGCAGTACGAAGTTACGATTAATCCGATTCAAAATGATAA
>JBBDJK010000177.1:4644-9962 GCA_040879905.1 Balneolaceae bacterium
GATATCACTGAGAAGAAAAAAGCAGAATCAACTCTGATGAAAGCCATAGTTCAGGCTGAAGCTGCAAGTCAGGCTAAATCAGAATTTCTGGCTAATATGAGCCACGAGATACGTACTCCACTAAATGGCATTATCGGATTTAGTGATTTACTGATGCAATCGGATTTAGCAGCTGACCAACAGAAATATGCGTCAACTGTATTTTATTCGGCTAAATCTCTGTTGGATATACTTAATGATATTTTGGATCTGTCCAAAATTGAAGCCGGCAGGATGGAAATCTATAAGGAATCGACCGATGTTCAAAAATTGGCTGAAAAATCGGTCGATATTCTCAGATTTCAGGCAGAACAGAAAGAGCTGATGATCAGATATATTTTGGATAAGAATGTACCCAAGTATCTGATGATAGACGAATTGAGGGTCAGACAGGTATTAATAAACCTGTTAGGGAATGCCATAAAGTTCACAAACTCCGGAGAAATTACTTTAAAGATCGAACGTGTTAAAAATGAGCACAAGAGGGATGTGATTCGTTTTTCAGTGAAAGATACCGGAATTGGTATTTCTGAAGAGAATCAGGCTAAAATATTTCAGGCATTTTCACAAGAGGATAATTCAATTACCCGAAAATTTGGCGGAACCGGCCTGGGTCTCACGATATCAAACGGGCTTTTACAATTAATGGATACAAAATTAAACGTGGAGAGTGCAACCGATAAGGGAAGCACTTTTTCATTTGAGTTGAACTGTTTAACTGAACAATCAGAGGAAAAACCATCGGATGTGGAGCAGGATCACAACTCCGGAAAAACAGTTCGGATTGAAACTGTGAATAAGTCAGAACCTACGGAAACTGCTGCAGTAGGAATTAAATATGCTCCTCATACTTCAGAGTACTCAACAACTGAGAAAGAATTTAAGGTGTTAATTGCCGAAGATAATCACACCAATCGTTTTTTGTTGAAGGTAATCCTGCAAAAAATCTATCCAAAAGCCACGTTTGTAGAGGCAAATAATGGTGAAAATGCAATTGAACAATTTAAAAGTCAGAATCCGGATATCATTCTGATGGATGTTCAGATGCCGGTTAAAAGTGGATATCAGGCAACGGAAGAGATTCGAAAGTTGGACAACGGTAAAACGGTTCCCATCATCGCATGTACCGCTGCAACTCTGAAAGGTGAAAAAGAGAAGTGTTTTGAGTATGGGATGAGTGATTATATCAGCAAACCTATCATCAAAGAGAGTGTGATGAAGGTACTGGATAAGTGGCTCCATACATTAGAAATATCGGATATAGGTGTTGATGAAAGGGTCGTTCGAATTCAAAATGAAAGCCACTTTAGCAGAAGGGAATTGCGTGACAGATATGGTGAAATGTTGGAAATTCACAATGAACTGCTGGTTGTCGCAAAAGAATCGATGCAGGAATGTCTGACTAAACTGGAAGCTTTTGAAACTGTAGGGGATGATCATTTGGATCTCGAGGCAATCAAAAAAATTGCTCACAAAGTGAATGGTACAGCGTTATCTTTGAGCTTCAATAAGCTATCACTGATCGCCAATGAGATTGAAAATTTAATTAATAATGAACCTGATTCATTAAGGTTTCTAATGAATGAAATGAAAAAGGAGTTGCAATACCTGATGGAAAATGTTCATAAACTTTAAATAAATCTATGGGTCCACTTCACTCAACTTCTGTATGATCATTTGCTGGAGTGATCCATTTTCAATCAGATGCCTTAATATCTGATCATTTTCAATGCCATTGTCGAGGGCACTTAAAGAGTAGATATCGTTTGTTGTCAGATCATATTCCCGGATCAATTTTGAAGTTAGTGTTGTCAGAGCTTTTAGTTGAGCCTCAGTGATCCCTTCTTGGAATTCGTCCAATCCAGTTTCAATTAATGATATGATGATACTCCCCCGGGGATCAAAATGCCCCATCGCTTCACCACTGTACAATCGGTTTCTGCCCTCGTAAATATCACCTTGTTTATCGATGTAAAAGTGATAGGGAAGATCCCACCAATTATTTGTTGTAGTCTCTCTTTCCAATAACTCATTCAGGTAGTTTACACTATTTGCTTGATGGGTTGAATCATCTCTGTTTATAGCTTGTGTAGTGTGGAGTACAATTTGATTCACTTTGTGGGATACCCGAAGCCGGTTTTCCGGTCCCCCTGCCTCAAGGAGTGCGGCACGATTGACCGGTAAAGAACCGGTGGTGGCTAATTCAAACTGAGCCAATTGTTGTCCGAAATCTATTGAAAGGAGGGTTATATGATATCCATACCAGTTGATTGATTGTCCGGTTTGTAAGGAACGTTTTTCTACAACGCCATTTTTATGAAGTTGAATGGATAAACTTTCCGAATAGTTATCTCCATCCTGAACTTCTCCAAGATCGATTTTTAGTAAACGATCGGGAAATGCCATCATTTTTATCATCTGTACGGGAATGAGTGTCAGATCTCTGAATCGCAATGTATCTCGATTTCCGACATGGATACGGATCGCATTGGCTTCATATCCCCTCGGGTTCTGTTCACTCCATTCACTTCTACGGATGATAATTACGTTCCTGTCCATCAAATTATTGACCTGACGTTCTTGTTTCGATATAAACTCACTCATCACACTCTCAATCCCCGCTCTGTTGATGGCGGAGAGGTAGAGTGTATCCGGCCTAATCATCGATTCACCACCATAGAAAGTGACATCACTAACCATCCCCGGATAGATATCGGTTTCCCATTTTTCATTTATTTTTGATCTGAGGACCCACCAACTGACATCATTGGGGAATGCAGAATCGAAAGTAGCCCGCCAAAAATCGCGATAATCGTAAAAAGTGAGATCAGGTTTTGAAGGAGTTTCTACATCAAGCCATTGGGTTGACGGTATGAGAGAAGGCAGAGCATAAGGACCTGCGGCAAGGGTACGGTTGATACCGGCACTATTTTCAAGAAATGGTTTCATACTGAAATGAACCGATCCGGTCACGCCGGGAAAAGCTCTGGCTGTATAGATTTGACCTATAATCTCTTCTGTTGGCCAGGTATTGTCTGACGATCGGAGCCGGCTGGTATACAAACCGGGCCAGATATGCCGATCGTGGATGTTTTGTTCAGCCCACCAGTTCAACATCATGGGAAAAGGTTGTGAAACCTGTCCTATTTGATAATAGATTTGAGGGGTAAAATAGTCAACCCATCCTTCATTCAGCCACCGTTTTGCATCCGCATAGAGTTCCTTGAAAGCATCAAAACCTGTTGTATTTGAAGGGTGACCCGGACGCCAGACACCAAAAGGGCTGATGCCAAAAACTACATGTGGTTTCAACTCTTTGATTTTATGTGAGAGCTCTTTTATCAAAAGATTTACATTTTCCCGGCGCCAATCATCGCGAGTGAGGGTTGATCCGGCGTCCAATGCTTTTTGCCAGGCGAGGCTATCCGGGAAATCTGCATTGTCGGCATAAGATGGATAGGGATAAAAATAGTCATCAAAATGAACACCGTCGATATCATATCTTTTCACCACATCCAGGATAACGTTCATGGTATGTTGCCTGACTTCGGGGAGGCCGGGATCAAGCCAGAGAAATTCTCCATATTGATGTACAAAACCGGGATGAGTATGGCTGATGTGATCCGGAGAATAATCCGATTTGATCATCGGATGGCCGGCGCGATAGGGGTTAAACCAAGCGTGCAGTTGAAGGCCGCGTTTATGTGCCTCCCGGATAGTGAACTCCAGCGGATCGTATTCCGGCAGGGGGCCCTGGCCCATCTTGCCGGTCAGGAAACTCGACCAGGGTTCATAAGGAGAGTGATACAATGCATCGGCGGCCGGACGAACCTGGAAAATGATGGCATTCAGATGGAGTGAAGCTGCACGGTTCAGCAGATCGATCATCTCATTTTTCTGTTGTTCCACAGTAAGGCCCGGTTCAGACGGCCAGTCGATATTACCCACCGTCGCCACCCACGCTGCACGGAATTCACGCATAGGAGTATGCTGAAAACGATTTTTAACTGAACCGGTATCGTATTTATCAGCAGTTGTTGAGTGAACTGACGATACCGGGCGGCTATCCACATCCATTGCCCTTTCACTGCTTTGACAGCCAAACAGAAAAAGGGAAAAAATCAAAACCGTAACTGAAACCGTCGTGGCAAATAGAAATTCAATTTTAAACATGAATGGGTGTCCTTTTAATGGATAAAGTTAAAACCGGAAAGGATGTTCCTGATTTGAGTACAAAATAACAAATAATTCACTTTTGATTATTGATGAAGTAAAAGGCAGAAAGGCAGCGCAAGAGCCGGGAATTTCCATAACGGGCTCACTTGGCGTCTTGGTAGCTGCCAAAAAGAAGGGATATATAAAAGCTGCCAAACCGTTATCATGCTTTCATTCAGTTGTAGTTAAATAACTTAAAAGACATGAATCATAATGAGATCCATTATCAATTCATCGATATAGCCGGTGGAATTAGTCAGGATCTGACCATTGCCATTGAAAAGGTAGGGCCGGTGAAGTTTGAGGCGGATCATTCAAAGCCCTTGGCTCATTATATGTGTGAGTCGGTAACCAGTCAACAGTTGTCGGTTAAAGTCGCCGATACGATCTGGAACCGTGTTCTGAAAGAGTCCGGAAGTTTGCCGCTGACAGAGTTTTTTGTCGAAGAGAACCGCGACATTATGCGTGGTTGCGGACTATCTGCTGCGAAAGTAAAAACAATGTGCGGCATTGCTCAAATGGCGCGGGAAGGGGAGCTGGATGAGGAACACTTAAGATCTATAAGCCATAAAGAACGTTCCAAACACCTGATGGTACTTTGGGGAGTGGGGCAGTGGACGGTGGATATGATCTCCATCTTCTATTTTGGGGATGAAGATGTCTGGCCGGATGGCGATCTTGCCGCTCGAAAAACCCTTGAAAAACTCACCGGCCGGCGACGAAAAACCGTACGAACGGCTCAACATTTTGCTCCATATCGTTCGAGATTAGCCCTTTATATGTGGGGGTATAAAGAGATTTAGAGAGTGCTTGAGTATGTTAAATCGGTTTTTTTCCTTTTCTTTGAGGTTATCAGGATGATTCAGATGATGGAAGCGGATAAATCTTTTAATCCATCTGCAGTCGTGTTTTTCAGTGCTATAGCTATAATTACGCCATTGAATTTCTCTGTGAACTTTATTGAGGAGTTTCATAAAACGGATCTGGAATTACGGGTTATTATTCGTATACATTCAAAAAACCAATTTGGCCCTCTGTCTCTCGAGCAAACAGATGAAAATGAT
>JBBDJK010000178.1:0-1733 GCA_040879905.1 Balneolaceae bacterium
AAATTATATAGAATGAGTGTGAAGAATAAAGATATCAAAATGGAGAATTTAGATCTTACAAACGAGCCTGAAGAGTTGGAGAAGGGTTTGGGAAGCGAAGTTTCTGATGAAGTAGAGAACAATGAAAATAATGATGATGGGTATGATCTTGACTCTCAATTAATTGAGGATCAGCAACATCGGATTCGGGAGCTTGAAGAGGAGATGCAGAGTGTTAAAGAGACACAGCTCAGAAAAGCGGCTGAAATGGATAATATGAGAAAAAGGCTGAACCGGGAAAGAGAGATGATCTTTCAGGCCGCACGAGAGTCTGCCGTGATGGAATTTTTACCGATCAGTGATGATCTGCTCAGAACATTGGATGCAATGGAACAAGCCAATGCAGACCCCTCTTATTTAGACGGTATGAAAATGGTCATCTCAAAATTTGATAACATATTGGCCAAATACGATGTGAAACGGATCGATGAGACGGGTGTACCCTTTGATGTGGATTTGCACGATGCCATGTTAAGGCAAAAGTCTGAAGATGAATCGGTAGATAGCGGCATCGTATTAAATGTCATCGAAAATGGATATCAAATGGGGGGTAAAACACTCCGCCATGCAAAAGTAATCGTTAGTGAATAATTAGTTTACATGTCGAAAAGAGATTATTACGAAATACTGAATGTCGAAAAGAATGCCGGTGAAGCGGACTTAAAAAAAGCGTACCGTAAGTTGGCCATGAAGTATCATCCGGATCGAAATAAGGGTGATGCAGTAGCAGAAAAAAAGTTTAAGGAAGCTTCAGAAGCTTATGATGTGCTGCGAGATCCGCAAAAACGTGAGAGGTACGATCAGTTTGGCCATGCCGGCCTAAATGGCGGCGGTTTTGGGGGTGGTTCAACGTACGGTAATGCAGATTTTGAGGATATCTTCAGCCGATTTAGTGATATTTTCGGAGGAGATATTTTTGGGGGCGGTGACCCGTTTGGAGGCGGACGCTCACGCAGCCGGCGTAGCAGAGGTACCGGCCGGCCGGGGGGTGATATGAAATTACGAGTCGGACTGACCCTCGAAGAGATCGCTTTTGGTGTTGAAAAAACATTAAAAGTAAAAAAACATATCAAATGTGACTCTTGTTCCGGTACAGGAGCCGAAACGGACGAAGATTTTGAGACCTGTTCAACCTGTAACGGAACCGGTGAGATACGACAGGTTTCCAGAACCATGTTTGGTCAGTTTGTCAATGTTCAGCCATGTCACACTTGTGGCGGCGAAGGGAGAATCATTCGGAATAAGTGCTCTAAATGTGGTGGTGAAGGACGATATAAGAGCGATGAAAAAATTAAAGTCAACATCCCATCCGGAGTGGCCAATGGAAATTATATAACCCTCAGAAGACAGGGGAATGCAGGCCTGAGGGGTGGGGAACCCGGAGATTTAATTGTTCTGATTGAAGAGAAAAAGCATGAACATTTTCAGCGGGATGGAAATGATATCCATTATGATCTGTTGATCAGTATACCGGACGCAATTTTTGGTACAGAAGTGGAAGTACCCACTCTGAAAGGCAAAGCCAAAGTCAAAATCGAACCGGGTACACAACCGGGTAAATTGTTGAGAATGAAAGAGCGCGGAATAAACGGTTTGAATAACGCCGGAAAGGGCGATCAGTTTATCAATCTGAATGTCTATATACCTAAAGATCTGACACTTGATGAAAGAAATCACATAGAAGCACTTCGTGA
>JBBDJK010000179.1:0-8543 GCA_040879905.1 Balneolaceae bacterium
CGATTTCTTTAAAATTATTCATTCATAGGAGCCTTTGAAAAACTTGGAGTTTTGTTCAAGATCAAGGCCAGAGGAGAATTAAAACCGCAGCATATTGGCCATATGTGAGGATTTTAATTCTCTGATAACGCAGAGATTGGACAAAAGAACAGGTTTTTCAAAGGCTCCTCATAGTGTAACGAAATTGGGTTTAATCAAATATTTTACTCTGATAAAGCTAAACAGAAATAGAATTTCGAGTGTTAACGTACCGAATATTAAAGGTAGTGCATATAATGTATACTCTGCTAAATATTATTGATATTAAAATTGATCGAATATGTGATAGATTATTACGTTCATTTGACGTTATTGATCACTATTAAACAACTTCCTTTTGATGAATAAACAGAATTCATATTCCACCAGAACAATAGGCTTGATGGGTGCAACCGGTATCGGTATCGGTGCTATGGTTGGGGGGGGTATTCTTGCACTTGCCGGTGTCGCTTTTTCTGTGAGCGGCCCGTCTGCAATGCTTGCGTTTCTGTTAAACGGCGTGATTGCCATGATAACAGCCTTGAGTTTTGCAGAAATGGCTGCCGCAAACCCACAGAATGGCGGAACATATACCTATGCAAAAAAAGCCTTGACTGTTCAGGTCGCATTTGGAGTGGGTTGGGTTGTCTGGTTTGCATCAATTGTTGCTGCCGTTCTTTATGCGCTTGGATTTGCGGCATTTGCGGCATTTGCATTGGAACAGCTCCCAATTTACGGCGAAAATGCTCCGATTTTAAGTAATAGTCGCGTTGTGATTGTATTATTAGCGATAGCCGCACTTGGTGTTTACACGTGGAAACTGACGCGTCAAAATGCCGGTGGAGGGCTATTTGCAAATATCGGCAAACTCACCATCTTTGCTGTATTAATTGCCGGTGGACTTGCGGTAATGGTACAGACACCTTTCCAGCACATTCGGGAAAGTATTACACCTTTTTTTGCCGGTGGTTTTTCAGGATTGATAGCTGCGATGGGGTATACATTTATTGCATTGCAGGGTTTTGATCTGATCGCATCAGCTGCAGGAGAAATTAAATCGCCGGAAAAAACGATCCCTAAAGCGATGGTAACTACTCTGATTGTCGGACTTGTTATTTATATACCGCTTCTCTTTGTAGTCACAACTGTTGGAATGCAACCGGGTGATTCTATTACTGAATTAAGTGCTGCTAATCCCGAAACAATCGTAGCTATCGCTGCTCAAAATTATTTGGGGGCATTTGGTTTTTGGTTTGTGATGGTTGCCGGGATTTTCTCCATGCTATCTGCCTTGCAGGCAAATATGTTTGCCGCCTCACGTGTTGCATTAAGTATGGCAAATGACCGGACACTTGTTCATCAACTTGCCGTTACAGATGCAAAGCATGGCACTCCAGTGAATGCAATCCTGGCAACGTCCACTATCATTTTGGCATTGTTACTGATTTTGCCCAACGTTGCAGCTGCAGGTGCGGCATCCAGCCTTATTTTTTTGATCACATTTGCATTGGCACATATAGTCATGATACTCATGCGTAATCGTGGTTTTATATCAGACAAAACCTATAGAGTTCCTTTCTTTCCGGTACTTCCGATCATTGGGATGATCGCATGTATTGGCCTCGCTCTTTTTCAGGCAATTGCGGTACCTGCAGCCGGAGTCATCTCTTTAATATGGCTACTTATCGGCGCCGGGTTGTTTATTACATTCCTTTTGCAAAGAGCACAAGCAATTGATGCTTCAGAAGAAGCTTTGAACCCGGATATAACAAGGTTGCGCGGCTTGAGCCCGTTAGTATTATTACCTATCTCAAATCCGGCCAATGCGGAGTCGATGGTGTTTGTGGCCAATTCGTTGGCCCCTCCCATTGTTGGCAGGGTTTTATTGTTATCGATTGTCATTCCAAGTGAAGACGGAGAAGATTTAAAAAAGAGATTAACCAATAATCGGGATGCTGTAGAATATGCGTTAAGTGCATCATTTGCCACCAATTTACGTCCTGACGCACTAACCACCATTGCAAATGAGCCATGGGAAGAAATTGCAAGGGTAATTAAGGTACATCGTTGCAGGAGTGTACTGCTTGGGTTAAGTAATTTTAGTGAACTTCAGACCACTCAAAACCTGGAAAAATTGGTAAAGCAGGTGAAGTGTGATGTTGTTGTTTTTCGTCAGCCCTATTCCGGTTGGAAAATTGAGTCGGCTAAAAAAGTTTTGATTCCTGTTACGGGTATAGGTAGTCACGACACACTGCGTGCCCGAATTGCTGCAAGTCTTTGGCGTACCTTTCAACCTGAATTTACATTTATTCATATTTTACCGACAAATACACCAAAATCAATAATTAAAAGAAGGGAAGAAGCATTAAATCGTTTTTCAAACCGTATTATCCCCGGTGATATCACAGCAAAAATTATTCTGTCTGATGATGTTAAAGAAGAGCTGGTCCATCAAACGAGTGAACACGATTTAGTGATCATGGGCCTTGGAAAACCCGGTGCGGAAGATAAAGCATTTGGCAATATTGCACTTTCCATGGCAGAAGAGGCTGATACCGCTCTTATTTTCATCAGTCATAACTGAGTTGGAATTCAGTTTTATCATCTCCCTATTGACGATTCTTATTTATTACATCATATCATTTAAATCTATTCATACACCTTCACAGATTTCCCTGATTTTTTTTCATAAGCATTTAGTACAATCGATGACATCTCCTCTATTGTGAATGATTTGGAATTTATGATGATATCATAATCGGAGGACTCTCGCATATCCCTGTGAAAATTCTGATAGATGAATTCATCCCGTTCGCGATCTTTCTTTACAATGAGTTTTTTTGCCTCTGTTAAACTGATGTTTTCTCTATTGGAAAACGCTTCAACCCTGTATTTGAGTGGGCTCACAATTCTGACGTGCAGGGCTTTTGGATGATTACAGATATAGTTAGCCCCCCTGCCAACAATAATGCTGTTTCCAAACTCTTCAATGGTATTCACAACTTTTATGAGAGACCTCAGATACCGTACATTTGTTGGGATATTGTGAAAGAAACCGGACACTGTATCCTCAACTTTTTGTTGTCTGCGTTCATCCACGGATTCGACCATTCTGACACCAATACCCACCTCTTTGGTAATGGCATGAAGCAGATCTTTATCCCACACCTTAAATCCAATTTTTTTTGCTAAATGTGATGCAAATACCGCACCTTTTGCTCCATATTCACGCGATATTGTGATAGTCGGATAAAGAATATTTTTAGGGGCCCTGGAGCTGCTGATTGAATTTCTGTGTTTCCAATCAAGTATCTGTTCTTCAATGATCTGAGCTGCTTTTCTTGGCTTTGTCATAAATAGAGATTTTAAAAGATTTGTGTTCTTTTCTCTACCGCTGCTATGAGTTAAAATTCATAATAACCGGTTTTGAGCTTATCCCTTTTTTTTGATCGATCTGTTTGTATTTATTAACCCCTCCTCACAGATCACATCCGTACATTCCTGAATAATTATTCTCTTCTCCCTATTGAAAGGTACGCACTCTAAACATCGCTGTAAATAGATTTAAATATATCATACAGGATTGCTTGATTGCATCTACATTTCTAACTCAATTTTTTTGTTCAATTGAGTTAAATCCAGAGATCTATGGAAATTTTGGATTTTTAAAAACCCAATACACTTCGTTTTATAGGAGCCTTATAATAATTCTAAAAGCTCTTCGGGAACCTCAATCTCCATTCGAAGAAGAGTGGATGCATGTGTTTTCCCTTGAGCGTCCAATTTAAGAGATACCGTTCCGCCTCCGCCCAGACTATCATTTAATATAAAATTCAGGGCGCCGATATTTGGCATTTCGTATCGTTCGACATCTCCTTTACAGATATCCCGCATAACCTCTTTTACTCTCTCTTGTGTAAGAATTTCTTTTAAAAATGGATAAATTTTTGGATGTCTTGCGATGATACCAACATTGCTGCCATTTCCTTTATCTCCGCTTCGTCCATGAGCAATCTCAATTAGTTTAACTTTTCTCATTATTTTCTATAAAATCTAAAGGGTTCTTATATACCGATCAGGATATTTTTATTAATTACTTATTATTTCATCATAAAAAAATAATCATTCTGGCGGATAATCTATAATCTTGATTGAATAGATCCTTGATCGTTTTAAAAACTTCAATATAATATTGAATGATTCATTTTAAACTTTCACAATGGCTCCACAATCAATAATATTTTATTAATCCGTTAAATAATAGACAATTGTAGAAACAACCCTCACATTTTTAATATGGGGATTGTTATTATCTCTATTTGAAATACTGAATTGTCCTTGTGATGCTGTTTGAATTTTTCCGAGTTTACTGTCTGAATCTTCAGCAAATTTCTGTGCCACTTTCCGGGCTTCAATTGTGGCTTCTTCAATCATTTCGGGTTTTATTTCATTCAGTCTGGTAAACATATACTCTGTGGTGTATGGATAATCTTCCCCTGTAATGATTACACCCTGTTTACCCAATTCACCAATATCTTTCATTATCAACCGAATCTCTTCAACCCGATTCGAATAAACAGTGATCACCTGTGAAGCCACATATCGATATTGTCCACTTACTTCACCCCCCCATCTCTGTGCAGATCTGTCGGTTACAACCGGTACATCGATTGAAATTTCATCTTCACTAACCTCTTTTTCTTTTAAAAAATTAATCACTTTCAGGCTGTTTTCATCAATCATTCGATAAATTCCCTCCTGACTATTACTGGCTAACGTAAACTGAATCGGCCAGATAACCACATCAGCAATGTGCTCTTGTTCAGCTAATCCTCTCACGGTTACTGTTCTCTCATAATCTTTAAACGTTTTAACTGAATTGTTTAGAAAAAATCCAAGTATGAACAGCCCTATAATTAGAGAAATACCTATAATAAAATAGGGTGTTTGTTGATTTCCATTCATAATAATCTTTTTTTTTGTTTAAACGACTTCTCCAATTATTAATACATCTTCACCTAAAAGTTCCGCACTCTTCTGAATCTTTTTTAGTGAATCTTGAGAACAAACGGCTATTAAACCGATACCTAAATTAAAAGTGGCTCTCATATCCTCTTCCGGTACGTTTCCGGTCTTTTGAATCAGATTAAAAATAGCCGGCCGCTTCCAACTATCCCAGTCTATGCTAAGTTTTAATGGATCCGGTAGAATACGATTCGTATTTCCCTCTATTCCACCTCCGGTAATGTGTGAAAAACCATTTACTCCATCAATTACTTTCAAAGATGATATCAGATTCAAATAAGATTTATGGACTTTAAGAAGTTCATCACCAATAGTATTTTTTAATTCATCAGGCTTTTCATTCACTTTATATTTACTAAAAAGTACTTTTCTGGCAAGTGAAAAACCGTTTGTATGGAGACCTGAACTTTTAAAACCAATCAGTTTATCCCCTTTTTTAATATCATGACCGGTAATTAATTGATCTCTGTCTACAACACCAACAACCGTACCGGCCAGGTCAAATTCCCCCTCTTTATATATATCCGGCATTTCTGCTGTTTCTCCGCCTATTAATGCAACACCATTCTCTTTACAAGCAATAGAAAACCCTTTAATTACTTCAAATCCAATTTGTTGATTCAGTTTTCCGGTTGAAAAATAGTCTAAAAAAAATAGAGGTTTTGCTCCACATACAGCAATATCATTTACACAGTGATTCACCAGGTCCTGGCCCACTGAATCATATTTTTTGGCTTTAAACGCAACAATAAGTTTAGTTCCTACTCCATCCACACTACTCACTAAAACCGGTTCTTTCATCGATTTAAAGTCTGCAGAAAAGAGTCCGCCAAAACCTCCTATATTACTTAACACATTTGCATTGTGCGTTTCTTTCACAACATCTTTTATGGAATTAACAAGATTTTCACCGGCTTTAATATCAACACCGGAGTCTTTATAGGTAAATTGTTTATCTGACACGTTTCAGAGATTTTTGGTATTCATTGTTCTTATTCTGTGATGAAATATAGAAAGAATCAAACTTCACATTTAGAATTATTATGAGTGGTTATCCACAAGGTTATACAATAAAAATTAGATTAATAAATTTGTTATATAGTAATAGGATGATGTTAAGATGTTAATAACTTATTTATCCCTCTGTTTTAATTATTACATTGTAAGTTGTGTATAATTATGTTGATAATTAATTAATAAAAAACAATAACTTATAAGATAAAAAAAGGAGTTCTTAACATTTTATATTTTTTGCACCTATTGATTAGATTTAGATCATCAACATAGAAAGTTATACTTTTGGCCTGTTGATAACTGATAATAAATGTTTATTGATGTGGATAGATTTATTTAAATAATCGAATAAACGATAATCCACAAGATGAGTCTACTTTATCCACAGAATTACCCACATATGAAAATTGTCATTCAACGAGTTAAAAATGCATCTGTTACTGTTGATGGAATGGAAAAAGGCTCAATAGAATTTGGACTTCTGCTTCTTGTAGGAATACATGAATCAGATACAAAAAAGGAGGTTGACTGGTGTGTTTCCAAAATTCAAAAACTTAGAATTTTTGAGGATAATGAGGGTAAAATGAATTGGTCTGTTCAAGATGTTAATGGTGAAATTTTGGTTGTATCGCAGTTTACTCTCTATGGAAATACAAAGAAGGGAACACGTCCAAGTTTTATAGAAGCAGCCAGGCCTGAAAAAGCAGAAGCTCTTTATGAGTATATGATTGAAAGATTTAAAAAGGAGAGTGGTTTACATATAGCGTCCGGTGAGTTTGGTAAAATGATGGATGTGGAATTTATAAATAGTGGACCTGTAACGCTTATTTTGGAGAGATAATGTCGGTACTATTTGTATTTATTGATGGTGTAGGTGTTGGACAGGCATCCGATGAAAATCCATTATTTTCAGATAAACTCCGTTCATTTTCTACTTTTACGAAGTCTAAAGGGTTATCTAATTCATGCAAAGAGATTTTTGAAAATAACTTTCTTTATAAAGCCATCGATGCTAATTTGGATGTAGAAGGGCTCCCACAAAGCGGAACAGGTCAGACCTCTCTTTTTACCGGAATTAATGCCTCCCGGGTGATTGGTAAACACTTTGGGCCTTATCCCCATTCTAAAATTAAAACATACCTTAAAAAAGAGAGTCTGTTTCATAGAGCTATTGAAGCCGGGAAAAAACCTCATTTTATAAATGCGTATCCGGATATATTTTTTGATAAATCAGAAAAAAAAGATCGGTGGAGTTGTACGACACTTATGACTAAATCGGCAGGTATTCCTTTAAACAGGCAGGAAGATGTGATAAACGAAAAAGCAGTTACCGCTGAAATTATTCAATCAGCATGGCGTGATATGTTAAAGCTGGATGTGCCTCAAATAGAACCCGAAGAGGCTTCAATTAGGATCATAAAAGCTTTGGAGGTGTTTGATTTGGTTTTATATGAATATTATCTGACTGATAAAGCGGGTCATAAACAGAGCTTTGAAATGGCTAACCGGGTTTTATCGATACTGGATCGGTTTTTAATCGGGATCATAGAACATTTAAACCCGAATGATACATTGGTAATAACCAGTGACCACGGAAATATTGAAGATTTATCAGTAAAAACACATACCAGAAATCCGGTTCCATTGATGGTAATGGGCAATGCCAAACCATTCTTTGAAGCCAAAACGATTCTGGATGTGACTCCTGCGATACTAAACGTATTAAAAGATTGATCTAAGAAAGGGCCGAAAGAATTCTATCAAAAATCTCATCGACTGAACCCACACCGTCCACCTCCTTTACCAGTTCCTGTTTTTCGTAATATTCAAGAACCGGTTTAGTTTCACTGCGATAAACATTCAATCGGGTCTTAATATTTTCAGGGGTATCATCTGCTCTTCCCTGGCCACGACTTAAGATTCGATTGATTAATTCATCCTCCGGCACCGTTAATGTGATCAGTGCATCAACCTTTTTCCCTTTTTTGGCGAAATGGTGATCAAGCGCCTCTGCCTGTTTAACTGTTCTTGGAAACCCATCCAGAATCACGCCATTCGAATATTTTTCATGATTTAATTCATCCACGACGAGCTCAACGACTGTCTCATCCGGAACAAGTTTTCCGGAGTCCATAATTGATTTCACTTTTTTCCCGAGAAGGGTTTCATTCTTGATGTTTTCTCTGAAGATATTACCGGTTGACAGATGGGGGTATCCGAAATGGGAGATCAAGTTTTCAGCCTGGGTTCCTTTACCTGCCCCGGGTGGTCCAAATAGTATGATATTCATTTAACAAGTGATTTTCTCTATACAGTAAAAATAGAATTTCTGATCGTTTTTTTAAAAAAGGAGATGATTAATAATCATAATACCCAAAGTTAGGAAAATCCTGAATAAGAGGTCAGTTTAATATCTGAAAACGATGTCGTTTTTTATTGAGCTCTTTGATCCGGTACTGAGTGAGCTCTGACACGAATCCCAAACG
>JBBDJK010000179.1:8643-9868 GCA_040879905.1 Balneolaceae bacterium
TTTTATTGAGCTCTTTGATCCGGTACTGAGTGAGCTCTGACACGAATCCCAAACGCATCAGCCGGATTATGAATGAGCAGTTGTGAAATCTCATCATAAGTAAACCCATCTTTCAGGAGTGCGGGTATCAAAGTTCTTGAAATTCCGGTATAACCCCTGATTATTCCGCCATCTTCCTCGTCCGGATTATAATATCCTGCATCATGAGAAATCAGGACACGGTTCAACAGATTTTGGTTTTTGAGCGTCATCAGTCTCTCTCTGAACCAATCCAGATTCCCCTGTTCGTTGCCTTCACCATCCGGATCATCATTAAAATTATCCAATGAGATCCAGGCACCTTCAGTACCGAGTGTAATTTGAGTGTTCAGGTCGCCGGCCTGTGCGTGTGTCCAGACCCACGCGGAAGGATCGACTCCAAGTTCTTTCAGCAGTTCAACTTGTTCGGCTGCCGGATCACTGCCGGTGGTATGAGAAATGATGGTCAACCCGGTTTCCAGGTGAGTGATTGCAGCAGCAGTTACGATTTTTTTGTGCAAATCTGATAGTGAATCATCGCCTGCAACAGAAATTTTCATAAATCCGGGACGAATTTCACTGCCATCAATACCGTTGTTAAACTCATCGATCCATCTCGCAGCAAGCTCCCGGGCACTCTCTTCCCATGCATGAGCCGGCATAAAACGATTATCCACGGCTCCATAATATCCGGTATTAGTAACAATCCGGATGCCGGTCTTCTCTGACAATTCCCTTAAAATAAACGGGTCTCTGCCCAGGTAGGCCGGTGTACATTCAAACAGCGATTTGATCCCTAAATCCCGGATCTCATTAAAATAAGGCAGCATACGGTTGATCACATCTGATCTGTCCCACCTGTGATAACCCGTGCTATCTGCCCCGATCCAATCCACCAGTACATGTTCGTGAGCCAATGTATATCTCAGATCAGAAGCCGGAATCGGTCCGGTGACCGTCATGATCTGATATTCCTCTTCTGCAGAAGAATCCGCTTGGCTAAAAGAATAGGGGGGCATGGTAAAAAGAAGTATTGTAATCATGCCAATAACCGAAAGAGCACTGATAGAATGTTTCATAATGATTGGTTTTATTCTTTCTAATGGTAATGTGATGAAAACTCAAGGTTGATACAAGCCCCGACGCAAATCATTTAAATTTGACAAAAACACAATTTCGTCCTTTTAATCATATTATGAGAAACACT
>JBBDJK010000180.1:0-9848 GCA_040879905.1 Balneolaceae bacterium
CTCAAAATGTCTCTGATTCTTAAAAAAATAGAGAACCAAATTCTAACCATCACTCTCAACAGGCCGGAGAAATTTAATAGCTTTACCGAGCCGATGGCACTGGAATTACAGAAGGCTCTTGATGATGCGCGGGAACCATCCATACGGTGTGTTGTGATCAAAGCAAATGGGAAAGCGTTCTGTGGCGGACAAGATCTTCCAGAGGTTGTAAAAAAAGCTGAGAATCCAAATTATCAATTATCAGAAACTGTAGAAACCAGTTACAATCCTATTATAAGATCGATCAGAGAGCTGATGAAACCGGTCGTATGCATCGTTCAGGGAACGGCTGCAGGAGCGGGTGCAAACATCGCATTTGCCTGTGACATCGTCATTGCATCAGAAGAAGTTTATTTTATACAAGCTTTCAGTAAAATTGGATTAATTCCCGATAGTGGTGGAACCTGGTTCTTACCCCGGCTCATCGGTCATGCCCGTACAAACGCTTTCTATATGCTCGACGAAAAAATTTCTGCCACTCAAGCCGTTGAAATGGGGCTCATTTATAAAGCCGTACCAAGTCAGCAATTAGTAGGTGAAACAGAAAAGATCGTAAGTTATTTATCAAACATGCCAACAAGGGGATTCGCCCTTTTTAAACAAGCTATGAATCAAAGTTTCACCCATGATTTGGATCAACAACTTGATCTTGAAGCATCTTTACAAAGTGAAGCAGGTAATAGTCATGATTACAAAGAAGGTGTCGATGCATTTCTTGAGAAACGAAAACCGAATTTTCATGGATCATGAACAATCTTTGATCGAATCGTAAAGGTGGTTTTTCCTTTGCTTTAATTTTTATTTAACAATTATTCATTACAAGCTATAAAATGAGTTTAAGTCAGTCGACGAAAATTGGAATTGCCGGAGCCGGTACGATGGGAACAGGTATTGCTCAAATAGCTGCCTCCATGGGCCATACAGTCTATCTTTTTGACCCATTTTCAGATCAGTTAAAAAAATCGAGAGAAGGCCTGCTTCAAATTCTTGAAAGACAAATCGAAAAAGAGAGAATGACACGAGATCAGGTAGACAGACTGATTTCCAATATTCACCATGTAGATCATATCAATGATTTTGCAAAATGCGGGCTGGTACTGGAAGCTATTATTGAAGATCTGCGAACCAAAAAAGACCAATTTGCCAGAATTGAAGCGATCGTCTCTAAACAGTGTATTTTGGCTACAAATACTTCTTCCTTATCAATTGCTTCGATATCATCTGCACTCAAAAAACCGGATCGATTTTTGGGAATTCATTTTTTTAATCCGGCTCCCATTATGCAATTGGTAGAGATCATTCCGGGGATATCTACAGATCCGGATATTGTCACAAGTACCAGGAAATTGATAAATGAATGGGATAAAACAACAGTCATCGCTAAAGATACCCCCGGTTTTATCGTAAATCGTGTTGCCAGGCCCTTTTATGGAGAAGCTCTCCGAATATATGAAGAGGGTATTGCAGACCCTCCTACCATTGATTGGGCAATGAAAGAATTGGGTGGTTTTCGTATGGGACCCTTTGAATTGATGGATCTGATCGGGCATGATGTGAATTATGCCGTTACCGAATCCGTTTTTAAAGCATTCTATTACGACCCGCGTTTTAAGCCATCTTTTGCACAAAAACGTCTGGTTGAGGCTGAACGATTCGGGTTAAAATCAGGAATCGGATTCTATAATTACGGGAAAAACGCATCGAATCCGCAACCCAACATGGATCGTCAATTAGGGGAAATAATTCTGAATCGAATATTAGTCATGTTAATCAACGAAGCGGCTGATGCTGTTTTTATGAATGTTGCTACGGTTAGAGATGTGGACCTCGCGATGACAAAAGGTGTAAACTATCCGAAAGGACTTCTAAAATGGGCAGATGAATGGGGTTCTGAAATGGTTTTAAAACAACTTAATGAACTTTTCAACCTCTATGGTGAGGACAGATACAGGCCAAATCCCCTGATTAAAAAGAAAGCTTCAACCGGTACTCTTTTTCATGAGTGAATCCGGATTCAATAGAAATCAATTAGAGTTGTTTTAGCTGGATGTTTAACTATTGATCGTACCATACGTATCTTTCCAATTGGCAAAGTAAATTCTGTGTAAACTTTTATCCCTCTTTTCCGTAAAGTACGTTATAACCAACATGAACAATTATGGCCCTCAAAAACGAAACGAAATCGTCTTATAACACAAAAGCCTTTTATGAGGAGTATGTCAGTGGGATGAACAGCAAGCAGTTGGGTAAAGAATTTCAATCCGATTCAGAACGCATCAGAAAACTTTATTACGATGCACTGGAGGAGATCAATCCACATACTACACACTCTGATATCCCTCTGTTTCAAAAATGTTTGAGCCTCATATCCGCATTAACAAAGAGATTAAACCCTGTAAGAAGGTTAATTTTCGGTATTTCAATGGTCAGTTTTGTGATCTACTACATTTTTGTTCTGATTGGATTTACCGGGCACATTTTACACCCACTTTTACTACCGATCTCTTTTACAGGAATGCTGTTAATTTTATTGGTTGAATTGCTGGAGAAATCAGATGTACAAAAAGAACTCGATTTTGCAAGAGAGATTCAGTTGAGCCTGTTGCCCCCATCACAAAACAAAGTCAAAGATCTGGAAGTTTTTTCATTTGCCGCTACTGCGCACGAAGTTGGTGGTGATTATGTAGATATTATTGAGACCCAAAAGGGAACTTACATCATCATTGCCGATGTATCGGGTAAAGGGTTAAGCGCTGCTCTCTATATGGTTCGTATCCAGGCATTGGTTCACCTTTTAATCAAAAAAATGGAACCATCCCCCAAAGAACTTTTTCTGGAATTAAATAATTATCTGAAATCCGGGAGACGTGATAAAACATTTGTAACAGCATGTGCTGCCTTTTTCCCTCATAATGCTGACCATTTTATATTTGCAAGAGCCGGACATAATATTCCAATTATTTACAGCCAGGAACACGATTCTACTTTTAAACTGAATACGGATGGTTACGCTTTAGGAATGACAACTACGACAAACCTCAAGGAAAATATGATTGAGAAAAAGTATAAGTATCAGCCGGGTGATAGCCTGTTGTTATACACTGACGGCCTTGTAGAGGCTAGAAATAAAGAGGGAGAAGAGTATGGCGAAGACCGGTTGGAGGGATTACTCTCTATCTATGGATCTCTTCACGCTAAAACTATTACACAGAAAATCCGCTCATCCATTGAACAATTTTTGGGTGATGAAAAACCGATTGACGATATCACGTTTACTACAGTTCACAAAATGCCTCCGGTTTAATTGAAACCGAATCGAAAGATTGAATTCAAAAGCTATTCAATGAATTGTCAATAGCTACGGATTTATCCACCAATCGCAGATTTATTTATTTACAGAAGTTCTTTTGATTTTTCGGCAATATTTTCTGCTGTCAGACCGAAATGTTCATACACCTCTTTATAAGGAGCAGACAATCCGAATGTGTCAATACCCATAGCTAACCCATCATTTCCAATCCATTTATGCCATCCAAAGGTAGTTCCGGCTTCTACAGAAACCTTGTTTATGACATCTGATGGAATCACGAAATTTCTATACTCCTCACTCTGTTCTTCAAAGAGTTCCAGACATGGCAAACTCACAACTCTTGTTGATATCCCCTCTTTTTCCAATATGACTGCAGCTTCAAGAGTCGGATGGATTTCTGAACCGGTTGCCATCAAAAGTATCTGAATAGGTTCTTTACTCTCTTTTTTTAGGATATAGCCACCCTTTTCTGCCCCACTCACATCTCCATAGATCTCACGGTCAATTGTAGGCAGTGATTGTCTGGTAAGCGCGAGAATTGAAGGCCCTTTATCTCTTTTTACGGCACATTTCCAACTTACGGCTGTCTCATTCGCATCCGCCGGCCTGAACAAATAGACATTTGGTGTAGCCCTTAAAGCTGCTAAATGTTCTATTGGCTGATGAGTAGGCCCATCTTCTCCCAATCCGATACTATCGTGAGTAAAAACAAAAATGGATGGTATTTTTGACAGGGCAGCAATTCTGATCGCAGGTTTGTTATAGTCCGAAAATACGAGGAATGTCCCACCATAGGGTATCACTCCACCATGCAGGGCCATCCCATTCAATGCGGCTGCCATGGCATGTTCCCGAACACCATAGTGAATATATCTGCCTTTCCGGTCTGTACTGTCAAAGATACCTGAATCTTTGAAGTCTGTATTGTTACTCCCGGTTAAGTCTGCTGAACCGCCAATCAGATTATGAAGACTCTTTGAAATAGCATTCAATACAGCACCAGAAGCTTTACGAGTAGCCATTCCTTTAGGATCCGCATCAAATACCGGAATGGATTGATCAAAGTCCTCCGGGATATCTCTGGAAACAAACTGTTTAAACAGTACTGCATCATTTGGATAAACCTTTTCATAATCATCCAATTTGCTCTTCCATTCACTTTCCGCATTGATACCCTTCGTTACAGATTTTTCCATTTCATTTTTCACATCATCTGAAATAAAAAAATCTTTATCGGGATCCAATCCTAATTTCTTCTTCGTCAATCTAATTTCATCCGTACCTAAAGGAGCGCCGTGTGAATCGGCTGTGCCTTCTTTATTAGGACTACCATAACCAATCACTGTTTTACACTCAATCAAGGATGGAGTATCTGTGTTCTGAGCATGGCGTATTGCATTCTCAATCTGCTCGTGATTGTGTCCATCTATAATCTGTACATCCCACCCGTAGGCTTCAAATCGCTTTAATGTATTGTCTGTGAATGACAATTCGGTAGATCCGTCGATAGAAATTTTGTTTGAGTCATAAAGATAGATCAATTTATTGAGCTTCAGATGACCGGCAAGTGATGCAGATTCATGTGAGATCCCTTCCATCAAATCACCATCACTGACGATAGCATAGGTGTAATGATTGATTAATTGATGAGACTTTTTATTAAAAGTTGCCGCCATAAACTGTTCTGCAATAGCCATTCCAACCCCTGTCCCAAACCCCTGCCCCAGTGGCCCGGTTGTCGTTTCAACGCCCGGAGCCTGACCAAATTCCGGATGACCGGGTGTTTTACTTTGATATTGTCTAAAGTTTTTTAATTCATCCAGTGATAGTTCATAACCGGTCAAATGCAGCAGTGAATAGAGTAACATGGATCCATGTCCGGCTGAAAGGATAAATCTGTCGCGATCAAACCAACGTGGGTTTTTTGGGTTATGATTTAAGAATTTACTCCATAATACTGTAGCAACATCGGCCATTCCCATTGGCATTCCGGGATGACCTGAATTGGCGGCTTGTACAGCATCCATTGCAAGGGATCTTATTGTATTTGCACAATTACGTGCCATCTGATTGTCTTGATTCATTAAAAGGTCAGTTTTTCGAGGCTTCAGTTAGAGCTCATTTTTTGGTTCACGAAAAGATAGGTAAGTTCGTCACAAGGCAAAAGTAAAAGCAAAAAAAAACCACCTGTGTTTAAACAGGTGGTTTAAATAATAATAATAATCATCAATAATTATCTGGAGGTATGGCCTTCACACTTCAGTTCAAACTGTAATTCGTGATCTGCAGGCCCTGTGAAATCACCATATCGAGCATTTTCAAAAGCTGAACAGGCTGAATCAAAATTCCCCTGGCCTTTTAATGCCGTACCCAATTCAAAATAGATTTTAGCCTTATCGGCCACACCACCGGTGTGATAATCCAACGCACGTCGTGCATGTGTCTCAGCTGTACTCCAGTTACCCCTCAGATTTGAAATCTCTGCAAGTCTGTATTGGGCATCTACGGATCTGGGATCATAATTTTCTACTCTGTTCAGAAGATTGACAGCCGGATCAAACCTACGCTCTTGAGAAAGATTTACAGCTCTGTAAATCAACTCATCCCGTGCACCTTCTTGGGCACTTTCAAGGGTTCTGTTATCATTCACCTGGGATGCAACCGCTATTGCCTGATCATACCATTGAATAAAGGCATCCACATCATTTGGAGTCATCTGTTTTTGAACAATCCCTTTTTGATAATAAGCTGCTGCATAGTTTGGATTCAATTCCAATGCCGCATCCAGGTCATCCATCGCTTCAGAAAGATTCTCCTGTCGAAAATTCAGGATGGATCGAATATAATACAGTTGTGGAATAGCACTGGCTGCCTGTTGTGCAATCTGGGTATTATTAAATTCATCTGCAGCTTCCCGGGATAATTGAAAATATTCAAGAGCTGTATCTACGGATCCCAAAGTACGCTGACTCTGATATTCCCTATATGCATCGGATGCCCGATTTGCGTAAACTCTTGGCAATCGTTCTTCGACAAATTCAATGATATCCTCAAATTGATTCTCTCTCGCAATTTCAAGTGCATCTCTATATACATCAATAGCATCCTGATATTGGCTGCTACCTGCCAGTTCCTGTGCTTCATTATAGAGTCGTACAGCTTGAGTTCGTTCCTCATCCTGAGCCATTACGGTTTGAGCTACTCCTAAGAGTAAAACAAACATTAAAGAGAATAAGAGTAAAGTTTTCTGTGATTTCATATTATAATTATTGATTTCGATTCTTTCTGAACTAAACGTGCTTAACTTAATAAATTTTTAGATACAAATTCACTAAGAAAAACGTAAAGGTTTAAAGTAATATTCTGAATAAATGTTTCTTAATATGAAAAATTAGGTTCAAGATTTCTATTTTTGTAGAAATCACAGACATATTTCACTGCAAGATCTGTATCATCCGTCAAAAAAAAGAGATTTGTATCTCCTTTGTTGATATATCCATCTTCTACAAGTTTAGAGTTGATCCACTCCACAAGACCTTTCCAATATTCAACACCGACCATAACGATAGGTATTTTTTCTATCTTTTCCGTCTGTATGAGCGTAAGAGTTTCAAAAAGTTCATCAAGTGTTCCAAAACCACCGGGAAATACGATAAATCCCTGTGCATATTTTACAAACATCACTTTTCTGACAAAGAAATATTTGAAATTGATTACATATTCAGGAGTAACATAACGGTTCACACCCTGTTCTTTAGGCAGTTCAATCCCCAACCCTACTGATTTACCACCATTTTGGTAGGCACCTTTATTTCCTGCTTCCATAATACCGGGTCCCCCTCCGGTAATGACTCCAAAACCATTCTCTGCTATAGTTGCCGCTGTTTTAACAGCCATTTCGTAATATTTTGTACCCGGTTTTGTTCTTGCTGATCCAAATATTGAGATACATGGGCCAATCTTTAAAAGTGAATCATATCCATCCACAAATTCACCCATAACTTTAAAAACACTCCATAGTTCACGATTGCTATCTGATGGAAACTGATTAACCGGTTTGTTCTTTTCTGAATAAAATTTAGGTGCTGTCATAAAAATATTATGTAAACTATCTGCTGTAAAGTGTTAGTGATACTCTTATACCCGGACTCCCCTCGGTAAGTATGGCAGGTGCCACTGAGGTCCGTGCCGAAAGATCGTCTGACACATCGAAACTTCTCATATGAGCGTAAACGTACGCATCCACGATGTTTAATCCGTATGCCAACCCCATTATGACAAAACTAAAATCTCGCTGATTGTGGAAATTATCGCGAACTGATTGTAATTGATTCACGTTAATTCCTTCCAACCTTTCCGGAGTTTGGCCAAATTTAAAGTCACTCTCACCATCTTGAGTTTGATTATAATATGCTGCCCTATAATCTTGATATTGATTATTCAGATAATTGGCATAAAAACCAACACCGACAAACATGCCATATATAATCGGTACTTTCCAATATTGGCCATTTTCAATCTGTCCCCATCCCGGTATCATCATCGATTTAAAGAGAACAGACTTCGGACTCGGAAATTTGGAATTTTCATCTAAAGTATCTGAAATTTCGGTTTCAATATATCCATACTCATCTATAAATCTATTCTCAAGTAAAGTATAATCTTTTTCAATCAGCTGAACTTGAGCAATCAGTTCAAGGGGCAATAATAAGATGATCAGTATGATAAACCTATTCGGTTTCATCAAATAATTGGATCAATCGTTCTAAATCGTCATCTGAGTAATACTCTATCCGAATCTCTCCACCTTTACCCTTTTTCTTAATACTGACCTTCGTACTGAGTCGCCCTCTCAACTTATTGGCAAGATCATTCAAAAAAGGATTGTTGATTGATTGATCCGCCGGCTTGCGTTTTTGTTCAGTTTTTTTATCAAATGTTCGAACCAACTCTTCCGTCTGCCTGACTGAAAGAGATTTTGCGATAATATTTTTAAGTAATTTTCTCTGATCCTCCTCATTTTTAACATTAATGAGTGATCTTGCATGACCGCTTGAAATGCTTTCGTCACGGAGAGCTGCTTGAATAAAATCAGGTAATTGCAATAACCTTAAAGTATTGGTTACGGTCGACCTGTTTTTGCCCACCCTTTCGGCAACTTCATGCTGAGTATACGTACATTCATCGATTAAGCGCTGGTATCCCAAGGCTATTTCCAAAGGATTTAGATCTTCTCTTTGAATGTTTTCAATCAGTGCAAATGCTATGACATCTTCATCATTGACTTCACGGACGTAGGCAGGTATTTCAGGTATTCCTGCCAGCTTAGTGGCTCTGAGTCTTCTCTCACCACTGATCAGCTCAAATCTTTTCTGACCAAGATACCTGACAGTGATGGGCTGAATCAATCCGTGCTTTGAAATTGAAGAAGCCAATTGATCAAGAGCTACTTCATTAAAATCCGTTCTTGGTTGGTGTGGATTTGGCCGGATATGTCCAACCGGTATATCCATTACAACATTCACTCTTTCTGCCGGATCAATCGGGACAACTGTTTTTGTCTTAAACTCAGGTTTTTCCTTATCTGTCGATTCATTTTCATAATCCGGAAAAAATGCACCTAAACCTCTACCCAAAACTTTTTTACTCATAGCAATATCGGTTTATGATTTAGATAGAACAGCACTCGACTTCAAAAGTTTTTTATTGTTCTGAATAATTTCCCTGGCTAAAGAGAGATAATTTTTTGCTCCAACACTGGATGCATCGTATAAAATAGCCGGTTTACCGAAACTGGGTGCTTCGGCCAAACGGATATTCCTGGAAATAATGGTTGAAAATACTTTTTCATCAAAATACCGCCTTACCTCATCAACTACCTGATTCGATAGCCGTGTACGGGTATCATACATAGTCAAAAGTACACCTTCAATATCAAGTTCTTTATTCAGATGCTGTCTCACAATTTTAATGGTATTCAGTAGTTGCCCAAGGCCTTCCAAAGCATAATACTCACACTGTACCGGTATGAGAACAGCATTGGATGCTGTCAATGCATTGATAGTTAACAACCCTAAAGAAGGCGGGCAATCGATGATCACAAAATCATATTTGTCACTTATATCACCGATCGCTTTTAAAAGAATTCTTTCCCTTTTATTTCGGTCAACCATCTCAATTTCGGCACCTACCAAATTGATATGTGCAGGTACAAGATCCAGATAGGGCATCTCCGTCTCACGAATGGTACTGTTGATGTCTACACCACCCACCATTACCTCATATATCGAATTGGTTACGGTTTTTGGTTCAATACCAAGCCCACTGGTTGTATTACTCTGAGGATCTATGTCGATAACCAAAGTAGGATGTTCAATAACCGCCAAACTGGCTGCTAAATTAATGGCTGTGGTTGTTTTTCCGACACCACCCTTTTGGTTGGCAATGGATATGATTTTTCCCATTCTATTTCGAGGAATTATAAATTATAGCTAACGTA
>JBBDJK010000181.1:0-9785 GCA_040879905.1 Balneolaceae bacterium
TTCTATTTCTTCCGTTTTGGTGTCATCCGACTTTTTAGCTTTAGATTTTGTTTTCTTCTCTGAGCTATCTGCTGCTGATGAGTCAGTTTTTACAGATTTACCCGCTCTTCTGGTTTTCTTCTTCTTGGCATCTTTACTCTCAGGTGGGACATCATTAAAATCGACCAACTCAATCACAGCCATCTCTGCAGCATCACCTACCCGGAATCCCAGTTTCAAAACACGTGTATAACCACCCGGACGATCAGCTGCAGCAGGACCTACTGTCTCAAACAGTTCAGTTACAGCTCTTTTATCCTGCAGATTTGAAAATATAATCCTCCTGTTGTGTGTACTGTCCACTTTTGCCCTTGTAATCAGAGGCTCGATAAATGTTCTGAGCTCTTTGGCCTTTGGCAATGTCGTTTCAATTCTATGCTCTCTGATCAGAGCGGAACTCAATGCACGTAAGGTTGCCTTACGATGTGGTGTACTTCTGCCTAATTTTCTTCCTTTTACACGGTGACGCATGATTCTTACCTGTTATTTGTCGATATATTTGGAAACATCCATTCCAAATTCGAGATTCTTTTCTTCAATGACTTCAATAAGTTCAGAAAGTGATTTCTTTCCGAAATTTCTGAATTTTAACAGATCTTGTTCGTCTCTTGAAACAAGTTCTGCAATAGAGTTAATATTAGCTGATTTCAGACAGTTATAGGCTCTTACACTCAGATTCAAATCTTCAATACTGGTCTTGAGTAAGTTAGCAATTCTCTGCTTCTCTGCATCAACCTCTTCTTCTTCCTGGGTAAATGGTTCTTCAATTTTTTCAGTAATAAACTTCTCAATATGTTCTTTGAGAATCTTGCCTGATATGGTTAATGCTTCTTTCGCATTAAGTGATCCATCTGTGGTTACGTTCATAACCAATTTTTCATAGTCAGTACGTTGCCCAACACGTACATTTTCAACTTCAAACTGAACAGACTTGATCGGAGTAAAAATGGCATCGATCGGTAATAGATTTATTTCACCTTCAAAATCGGCCGCCATCTCTTCTGCCGGAACATAACCTCTGCCTCTGCCTACTCTAAATTCCATCTCCAGTTTTACACCATCAGAAAGGGTGGCTATGATCAATTCAGGGTTTAAAATTTCAAAATCAGCAGTAGCTTCTCCAATATCTTCTGCAGTCAGATTACCCGGCCCCTCTTTTACAAGGTTAATAACACCGCCACTCTGTTCGACTTGTTTAAATCTTACCTGTTTCAGGTTCAGGATAATTTCATACACATCCTCTTTGACCCCATCAATACTTGAGTATTCATGTTCCACACCATTGATCCGGACAGCAGTTATTGCAAGCCCCGGCAGGGATGAGAGAAGAATTCTTCTGAATGAGTTGCCTATTGTAACCCCAAAACCTCTCTCGAGAGGTTGCAGGATGAATGTTCCAAAATTTTCCGAATCTTCTGCTACTTCCAAAGCTTCCGGCATCTGTAAACTATAGTTATTCATAGTCCGTACTTTTATATAAACTGTTTAGAATTATTTAGAATAAAGCTCGATAATCAACTGTACGTTGATATTTTCGGGTATTTCTTCCATAACAGGCATGGTTAAAAATTTGCCTGTTTTTGATTTTTTATCTGTTTCAAGCCATTTATACTTGTTTGATGAATAGGACTGCAATGTTTCATTTACAAGTTCAAGATCTTTCGATTTAGGCCTGATACTAATCACATCTCCCGGTTTCACATGATATGACGGAATATTTAAAATCTGACCATTCACTACTATATGACGGTGAGATGTAAGTTGACGTGCTTGCCTTCTTGTTCTGGCAAATCCCATTCTGTAAACAACATTATCAAGTCTTGATTCCAGAAACTGTAACAACACTTCACCTGTAACACCCTCCTGACGCGTTGCTTTTTCATACAGATTCCTAAACTGTCTTTCCAAAAGTCCGTATGTATATTTTGCCTTCTGTTTTTCATCAAGCTGAATAGCATATTCAGATTTTCTGGTAAACCTGCTTCGTCCGTGTTGTCCCGGTCCGTAAGGTTTTCTTTCCAATGCACCACTCGGCCCAAAAATAGGCTCTTTAAATCTTCTTGCAATCTTCTGTTTAGGTCCTCTGTAACGTGCCATTTAATACTCTAAATTATGATGTTAAACTCTTCTTCGTTTCGGTGGTCTGCAACCGTTATGGGGAATAGGTGTTCTGTCCTTTATAGTATTCACCTCCAATCCACTCGTCGCCAGAGCACGTACAGCTGCTTCACGCCCGGAACCCGGACCTTTAACAAATACATCGACTTTTCTCAGCCCCATATCATAAGCAGCTTTTCCAGCTGTTTCTGCACTTAATTGTGCAGCATAAGGTGTATTCTTCCGTGAACCTTTGAATCCTTCTTTACCGGATGAAGACCAGGACAATACATTGCCGTTTGCATCAGTCACACTAACCAACACGTTATTAAAAGAAGCTTTGATAAACGCCATCCCATTGGGATCTGCTATCTGTTTTCTTTTTTTCTTCTTCACTGCTTTATCAGCAGTTTTTCTTTGTCTTTTTGCCATTTAGATCAAATATTTAACTTTAAATTATTTAACAGCCTTCTTCTTGCCGGCAACAGTTCTTCTCTTGCCTTTCCTGGTTCGGGCATTGGTCTGGGTTCTCTGACCTCTAACCGGCAAACCCTTTCTGTGACGCACACCACGGTAACTTCCAATCTCAATCAATCTTCTGATATTTGAATTCACCTCAGTTCGTAAAGCTCCCTCCACTTTCAGGTCATTATCAATAACCTTTCTGAGTGCAGCAACCTGATCTTCATCCCAGTCACCAACCTTAATATTTGGATCAATATCCAAATTTTCCAGAATTTGCCCGGAGACTGTTCTGCCTATACCATAGATATAGGTCAAGCCTATAATTCCGCGTTTTTGTTTAGGTAAATCAACACCTGCAATTCTTGCCATATCAGAAATCGTTTATTTTTAACCTTGCCGCTGTTTGTGTCGCGGATTACTTTTATTAATTACATATATACGTCCTTTCCGACGCACAATTTTATCGTCTGCACTTCTCTTTTTAACTGAGGATCTTGTCTTCATGGTGATTCCTTTACTTGTATCTGTATGTTATTCTTCCTTTGCTCAAATCATAAGGTGACATCTCTACTGACACTCGATCACCCGGTAAAATTTTGATATAATACATTCTCATTTTACCGGATACATGTGCCAAAATCTCATGTCCATTATCGAGTTCGACTCTGAATTGAGCATTCGGTAATGCTTCTAAAATCTTTCCATCCTGTTTGATTGGCTCTTGTTTAGCCATAACTGATTTCTATAATTTCATTTTTTGTTATCTCGGCAATATAATCAAAAGTACTGAGAATTTCAGCTTTACCTTCTCTCACTACGACATCATGCTCAAAATGAGCTGATTTGGAACCATCAGCTGTTACGATCGTCCATTTATCTGACAGCGTTTTTACCTTCCATGTTCCTAATGTTATCATCGGTTCAATTGCAATCGTCATGCCTGACCTCAACCGTTCACCCCTGCCGGGTTTACCATAGTTTGGTATTGAAGGATCCTCGTGCATGCTCTTACCAATTCCATGTCCTACCAAATCCTTAACAACTCCAAACCCTTCACCTTCACAATGGTTCTGGATCGCATGACCAATATCGCCTGTCTTATTTCCATGAACTGATTGTTCAATTCCTTTGTAAAGTGATTCAAGTGTAACTTTTAAAAGTTTCTTGTCCTCTTCACTACACTCACCAACCATAAACGTATATGCGTGATCTCCAAAATAACCATCCTTTTCAACTCCACAATCAACAGATACCAGATCTCCTTCTTCAAGCTTTCTGTTGCCCGGTATTCCATGTACTACCTCTTCATTTATGGAAATACACAGTGTTGCCGGAAAAGGATTTTGTTTGGAACCATAACCTTTAAATGCCGGTCTTGCATCATTTTTTGCAATAAAATCTTCTGCTATTCTGTCGAGTGTACCGGTCTCAATACCGGGTTTAATCTCTTTTGCAACTTCAGCAAGTGTTTGTGACACCAACCTTGCTGCAATCCTCATTTTATCAATTTCAGATTCACTCTTCAGATAGATCATCAGGATCTTCTTCTTCCTTTTATTTTGCCTGATTTCATAAATCCGTCATAATGCCGCATCATGAGATGACTCTCAATCTGCTGTAATGTGTCCAATGCCACACCTACAATAATCAATAAACTCGTTCCTCCGTAAAAGAGTGCAAATCCGGGTGTTACTCCCATATTTGCAACGATTGCCGGTAATATCGCAACAAACGACAGGAATACAGATCCCGGCAGTGTAATTCTGGTCAATATATTATCGATAAATTCAACGGTCTGTTTACCTGGTCTTACTCCCGGTATAAATCCACCCTGCCGTTTCATCGTATCCGCCATTTCCCTTGGATTTATAGCAATCGCAGTATAGAAAAAAGTAAAGAATATACAGATGATGAAGAATATGATGGAATAGGTTACCCCGGTAAAATCGGCCGACCACGCCGTCATCCACTGTACGGTCTCATTTTCCGGGAAGAAGGTTCCAACAGTACTCGGTATAAACATAATTGATTGTGCAAAAATAATCGGCATAACACCTGCAGCATTCACTCGCAAAGGAAGATATTGTGTTGTTCCCCCATACACCTTCCTTCCAACCACCCTTTTTGCATACTGTACTGGTATTTTTCTGGTACCCTGTGTCAATAAAACACAAGATGCAATAACCAAAGTAAGACCGGCCAATTCAATAATGATAATAATCGCATTTGCAGTGGTTGTAATTTCGTTCATAAAGTTGGTCGGTAATACAGCAATAATCCCGATCATAATTAAAAGAGAGATTCCATTTCCAATCCCGCGATCTGTAATTCTCTCACCCAGCCACATCACAAAGGTAGTCCCTGCGGTTAACACAATGATTGAGGTTAGAATAAAAGCCGTATTGCTGACTACAATAGCATTTGGTGAAGTTGCCATCAGGTTGATTGCAAATCCAATTGCCTGAACAGCTGTAATCCCTACCGTTCCATACCGGGTTAATCTATTGATTTTCCGTCTTCCTTCTTCTCCTTCCCTTTGAAGTTTTTGGAAATACGGCACGGCTGCACCCATAAGCTGTATGATAATCGCAGCGGTAATGTAAGGCATGATACCAAGTGCAAATACACCGGCCCTTGAGAATGCCCCCCCCACAAACATATCAAACAAGCCGAGCAGACTCGATGCATCGCCTGTTTGGGAAGTGAGCATACTGGCATCTACCCCCGGCATGGTTACATAGCTACCGATTCGATATACCAAAAGAACCCCCACGACGTACAAAATACGATTACGAAGATCCTCGATTTTAAAAATATTTCTAAAATTATCTATTAAACCCATTTATTTAGGTACTACTGCTGTGAGAATGTTTTTATGAAATAATAGTGACGCTACCGCCTGCTTTTTCGATCTTTTCTTTAGCAACTGTGCTGCATGCGTGTACTTCAACAGTGATTTTTTTATCGACATCACCGGTACCCAGAAGTTTGACCAGTGCGTTTTTATGAACGATACCCGCACTTACCAAATCCTCAAATGTAATTGTCTCAGACAATCTGCCGGCTTCAACATAGTTTGACAACCGTTCTACGTTCATTGCCTGATATTCGGTTCTGAATCTGTTCTTAAATCCGAATTTAGGGATTCTCCTCTGAAGTGGCATCTGACCACCTTCAAAACCTCTTCTAACTTTACCACCACTTCTGGAAAGTTGTCCATTATGTCCACGGCCTGACTGTTCTCCTATTCCTGAACCTTGACCGCGGCCCACTCTTTTGCGGTTCTTTTTGTTCGCTGCAGGTGCTTTTAATGTATGTAGTTTCATTTCTAAATCTCTTATTATTTAAGGTCTTTATCCTTCAAATACTTTTCTGACACTAACGCCTCTGCGTTGAGCAACTTCGATAGGATCTGTTAACTCTTTAAGAGCCTGATAAGCTGCTTTCACCATGTTATGCGGATTGGACGAACCAAGTGATTTCGACAGAATATTTTCAATTCCGGCCACATCCAATATAGCTTTGACTGCCCCACCTGCAATTACACCGGTACCTTCAGCAGCAGGTCTGAGTAGCACTTTACCCGCACCTGCTTTTCCTACAACCGGATGATGAATACTTCCGGTGTTTGTAACCGGTATCTTAATCAGGTTTTTTTTGGCATTATCAAATCCTTTCTGAATAGCATCGGATACTTCATTGGCTTTACCCAAACCGTGCCCAACTACACCTTCTCCATTACCTACGACTACAATCGCATTAAAACTAAAACGTCGTCCACCTTTTACCACCTTGGCTACACGATTGATGTGAACCAATTTTTCTTCGAGGTTCAGGTTTGCTGCTGGTATATTATGTTTTCTTCTGATTTTTGGCATGAGTCAATTTATTAAAAGTCTAAGCCACCTTCGCGGGCTCCATCCGCTGCAGCTTTTACTATTCCATGATATTTATATCCACTACGGTCGTACACTACGTGGTCAATTCCTTTCTCTTTTGCAACCTCTGCAATGGCTTTTCCAATAATTTTAGCCGATTCAGTAGCTTCTTTATCTTTTAGTTCTTTCTGTAAATCTGCGGATTTCGTAGAAACGGATGTGATCGTGATGTTATCCAGATCATTTATTAATTGCAGATAAACGTGTTTGTTACTTTTAAAGATACTTAATCTCGGTTTTTCTGCAGTACCCCTAATTGTAGAGCGAATTCTGCGACGGATTTTATTTCGTCTTTCCTTCTTTAGTTTATTTTTTCTCATAATTACAAATCTTATAAATTACTTAGCTGCAGATTTACCAGCTTTTCTTCTGATTTTTTCATCCAGATATCTAACACCTTTACCTTTGTAAGGTTCAGGTTTTCTCAATGATCGGATCTTGGCAGCTACCTGGCCAACCAGTTCCTTATTGGTTCCCGATATTTTGATGATTGCGTTTTTTCTGGATTTTGTATCAATTTCAATCTCAATTCCTTCAGGAGGTACAAAATAGATCGGATGAGAAAACCCAAGGCTCAGTTCAAGTACACCGTTGGTGTAGTTTGCCCGGTAACCAACACCAATAATTTCCAATTGCTTGGAATATCCGTTTGAGACCCCTTCAACCATATTGAACAGAAGCGATCTGTACAAACCGTGTAAAGATTTATGCTCTTTAGAATCACTTGGCCGTGTTACGATAATTTCTTTTTCGCTGGTTTCAACTTTAATATCGGGGTGTATACGAAGCGAACTTGTACCTTTGGCACCTTTAATGGTCACCACATTATCTGCTCCAATGTTAAAATCAACACCACTGGTTAGAGGTACGGGTTGTTTGCCTATTCTAGACATAGCTGTAAATTCTTTGGTTAATAAATTGAGCAGAGAAGCTCTCCGCCAATATTTAATTTTTTTGCTTCTTTATCAGTCATTACTCCTATGGATGTGGATACAATTACGACACCCAATCCTCCATACGATCTGGGGAGATTATCCTTTGAACTGTATTTTCTCAAACCCGGTTTGGAGAGTCTTTTAATCTCTTTGATCACAGGCTGACCATAAGTGTCATATTTCAGAAAAAGTCTTAAAATTCCTTGCTTGCCATCTTCAATATCGATGAACTTATTGATATACCCTTTATCAACAAGGATTTTAGTCATGGCACGTTTCAGCTTAGACGCAGGAATATCTACTCGTCTGTGTCCGGCTTGTTGTGCATTTCTGATGCGTGTTAAATAATCTGATACGGTATCGCTATTCATAATGTGTAATAATCTATCGTTTTACCAGCTTGCTTTTCTTACGCCTGGAATTTTACCACTTAAAGCCAGTTCTCTGAATTTTATCCTTGACACTCCATATTTACCGATATATCCTCGTGATCTGCCGGTTAAACTACATCGGTTTCGAATCCGAGTCGGGCTTGCATCTCTCGGTAGTTTTTGAAGTCCTTCATAGTCACCTGCTTCTTTAAGCTCACGGCGCTTTTCAGCATACTTCTCTACTGTTCTTTTTCTTTTTTCGTTTCTAGCTATCCAGGATTTTTTGGCCATTGTGCACTTATTATTGATTTAAAATTATTTTTTGAATGGCATTCCAAAATGCTTTAGAAGTGCAAAAGCTTCTTCATCACTATCAGCATTGGTTACGAAAGTGATATCCATTCCATGAATTACTTTTGCAGTGTCTACATTAATTTCGGGAAAAATAGTGTGTTCTTTAATTCCCATCGTGTAATTACCTCTACCGTCAAAACTCTTGTTAGGAACACCTTGAAAATCTCTTGTTCTTGGCAGTGAAAGATTGATCAATCTGTCCAAAAATTCATACATAATTTTTTTTCTCAGTGTTACTTTAGCTCCGATTGGCATACCCTCACGAAGTTTAAAGTTAGAAACAGATTTTTTAGCTTTGGTTGCCACGGGTTTTTGGCCTGCAATTAAGCCGATATTATCCAAAACAATATCGACATATTTTCCATCATTAATTGCTTCACCGGCACCCACATTGATCACGATTTTTTGCAGTTTTGAAACCGCCATCACGTTTTCAATATTAAATTCTTCCCTCAATTTGGGAATAATTTCATCTTTGTATTTTGTATAGAGTCTTGCTTCAGCCATTTTACTTTCTATTCCTTACTTGTCAATTATTTCGCCACTCTTTTTGGCATATCTGGCCCATCGGCCTCCACCATCCTCTTCAATCCGTTTTCTGCCAATCCTTGAAGGTTCGTCACTGGTGGGATCAATAACCATCACATTCGAAATGTGAATAGATGCTTCCCTTTTCAACCGCCCTCCCTGAGGGTTATCCTGAGATGGCTTTTCGTGATGAGTTCTCATATTAATCCCTTCAACAAGAACTCTGTCTTTTTTAGGATAAACCATGAGGACTCTTCCTCGTTCACCTTTATCGTTACCGGCAATAACCAATACCTGATCGCCTTTTTTAACGTGTAATTTTTTTCTGTTGTTATACTTCCTTGGCATAACGATATATTTTTAAAGTACTTCCGGTGCCAGTGAAACAATACGCATAAAATTTCTTTCCCTTAATTCTCTTGCTACGGGGCCAAAAATACGTGTTCCAACGGGCTCGTTTTCTTTGTTAATAATTACCGCCGCATTTTCATCAAACCTGATGTAACTACCATCACGACGTCGAATTTCTTTCTTTGTTCTAACTATTACAGCTGTTACAACTTCACCTTTCTTAACATTCCCACCGGGAATAGCAGATTTAACAGAACAAGCAATTAAGTCTCCAATTCGGGCATATCTCATTTTGGAGTGCCCAAGTACTTTAATGCACATTACTTTTTTAGCTCCGCTATTATCTGCAACGTTTAATATGGATTGAGTTTGAATCATGATCTGAACCTACAATTGATCGTTATTTTGCTCTTTCAAGTATTTCAACCAATCTCCAGGATTTCCTCTTGGAAAGGGGTCGTGTTGACATAATTAAAACCGTATCGCCATTATTGGCGTTATTGGTTTCATCGTGTGCCATATACTTTGTGGTTTTAGTGATGAACTTACCATAGATCGGATGCTTAATCTGTCTGTTTACTGCGACAGTTATGCTTTTATCCATTTTGTCGCTAACTACGACACCGGTTCTGGTTCTTCTTTGAGATCGTTGTGCTTGAGCCATATTCTTATTCAGCACTTAGTTTTTCATTAATAATTGTGTTCAG
>JBBDJK010000182.1:0-1671 GCA_040879905.1 Balneolaceae bacterium
TATGAAAGCAGATTCCGAATGGCCCCTTTGGGAAGTATTTTATCAGCCCGATAACGGAAAACCGTTTGAACACGCAGGCAGTGTTCATGCACCCGATGCAGAGATGGCCCTTCAAAATGGGCGTGATACGTATGCCCGTAGAAATGAAGGGGTTGCAATGTGGGTAGTACCGGCCGATCAGATCACTGCATCCACTCCAGAGGATGTCGGACCCTTTTTTGATCCGGCAAATGATAAACCCTACAGGCATCCACAATTTTACAGTGTGCCCAGAGCCGTAAAAAAACGAAAATGATATGAGTACGTTCGACAAAATACCTGAGAGTTATGAAGAATCTCTCACAGAAATCTTACTAAGATTGGCAGACGATCGACTCATTCACGGCCACAGACTTTCAGAGTGGGCCGGACATGGTCCAGAATTGGAGGAAGATCTTGCACTTGCAAATGTGGC
This sequence comes from Balneolaceae bacterium, assembly GCA_040879905.1. Taxonomy (GTDB): domain Bacteria; phylum Bacteroidota; class Rhodothermia; order Balneolales; family Balneolaceae; genus Rhodohalobacter. The sequence goes on from JBBDJK010000182.1 coordinate 455, forward strand.
ATTGGATATGATCGGCCACTCTTCTGCACTCTATCGCTACGCAGCAGAGCTTGAAGATAAAAAGGATGAAGATCACTATGCCTATTTCCGGGATGATATCGACTTCAAAAATGTAGCCATGGTCGAACTGCCGAAAGGTGATTTTGCATTTACCATTCTTCGCCAGTTTTTATTCAGTGCATACAGCTATTATCTCTATAAGGAATTAATTGCGACCGTTAAAGATGAACAACTTAATGGTATGCTTCGAAAGCATTTCAAAGAGATTCAATACCATCTCAGACATAGTCGTGAGTGGGTATTACGTCTGGGTGACGGTAACGAAGAGAGTCATCTCAGAATACGTGAAGCTCTTCAGGAATTGTGGATGTACACCGGAGAATTATTTGAAATGGATGGAACTTTCAAGGCAGCACTTTCACACGGACTGTTTGTTGATACGACTTCCTTTAAAACTGACTGGGAAAAATTGGTTTTTGAAACCCTTGATGAAGCAACTTTGAATCTGCCTGAAAAAGATCAATATATGTTCAGTGGGGCGCGTGATGGCAGGCATACCGAACATCTCGGAAACTTGTTGGCTCAAATGCAATTTCTTAGAAGATCTTACCCTGATGCCGAATGGAAATAATTGGATCAAACCAAAAACAATCGATTTATAATTCAACAATTTAAATGAAAATGATCATCTGAATGAAACCCGTTACAACATTTTATACAAAAGATCAGATATGGTCAATCCTGGAAGAGGTAACAGACCCTGAAATTCCTGTATTAAATATCGTCGAAATGGGTATCGTTCGTGACATAATCATTGATCATGAAAAAGTAACTGTTCAAATCACACCCACCTACTCCGGTTGTCCGGCAATGAATGCGATTGAAAATGAGATCCATAAAAAACTAAATGAAAGAAAAATAAGCGAATTTCAAGTAAAGACCGATTACAGTGAAAGCTGGACAACAGACTGGATGACAGGCCACGCAAAGAAAAAATTAAAAGATTATGGAATTGCACCACCGGATAAAACTGAAAACAGTGATGACTTTCTAACGAATTTAAAAGGATCTCAAAAGATTGTACCTTGCCCATACTGTGATTCGATGGATACAAATTTGGAGAGTGAATTTGGTTCAACCGCTTGTAAATCACAATATTATTGCAACAACTGTGATCAACCGTTTGAACATTTTAAATGCATATAATAGTGATTAAT